>NZ_JBDJPF010000007.1:0-155915 GCF_054957865.1 Streptomyces xingningensis | reverse complement strand
GAGGGTGAGTCAGGCTCATCAGCAGAACCACCAGTCACATCATCACTGTCAGAGGGTGAGGCCGCGCCCCAGGGTGTCGAGCGCACGGGAGATGAACTCCAGGGGGTCCCCGGCCTGACCCTGGTCGACCCAGACCAGCAGGGCCTCCTGCATCGCCGAGAGGACCGCGGCGGTGACCACCCGCACCTCCAGGTCGTCCGGGGCGCGGCCGGTGCGCTCGGCCAGTACGCCGCACAGGATGCGGGCCGACTCCGCCATGCCCTCCCCGGAGCGGCCGCGCAGCGCCGGGACGTCGCGGATGAGCCGCATCCGCATGCGGAGTTCGGGGCTGTTGGGGCCGACGATGTTCTGCAGGCCCTCCAGCACCATGTGCCGGACGGACTCCAACGGCGGTTCACCGGCGGGGCGTTCCCGGATCAGGGTTTCCAGCAGCGGGTCGTACTCGTCGGTGAGCACGATGTCTTCCTTGGTGGGGAAGTAGCGGAAGACCGTGCTGGGGGAGACGTCGGCGGCCTCGGCGATCTGGTCGACGGGGGTCGCGTCGTACCCCTGCTTCTCGAAGAGCCGGTACGCGGCGTTGCGGATCGCCTGGCGAGTCTGGATCTTCTTCCGCTCGCGCAGCCCGAGCTTGGGCCCGGGCTGTGCGGCGGGTGACGTATGTGCTGAGGCCATGACGGCATTGTCAGGCATCGGCCGATTCCGGCACCACCTCGAGGCCGGGCGCGGCCGGTGCCTTGCGCGGGTCGGGGAGGAAGGTCACCACCAGCAGCAGGGTGACGAGGGCCGCCACCGCGCAGACGGTCAGGGCGAGGTCCATGCCGTGCAGGTAGGCGGAGTCGGCGGACCGGGTGAGGGCCGGATCGCCCAGCTTGCCGGCCACCGCGTGGGCGGCGGTCACCGAGTCCCCGGCGGTGCCGGCCGCGGCGGGCGGCAGGCCGGTGGTGTCGAGGCGGGAGGTGTAGGCGGTGGAGATCACGCTGCCGAGGATCGCCAGGCCGATGGCCCCGGAAACCTGGCGCAGGGTCAGCAGCAGCCCGGAGCCGCTGCCCGTGCGGTCCCGGGGCACGGCGCCCAGGGCACCGTCCATGGTCGGAATGAGGGAGAGGCCGAAACCGAAGCCGACCATGACCAGCCACAGGGCCGTCAGGCCATAGCCGTCGTGGACCCCGGTCTGCGCGCCGAGCAGTGCACCCGCCGCCAGCACGGCCAGTCCGCCGGCGATCACCGGGCGTGACCCCAGCCGGGCCAGTAGCGGGGTGCCGGCCCGGGCGGCGACCAGCATGCCGAGCGGCATGGGCGCCAGTCGCAGTCCGGTGCCCAGGGCGTCATTGCCCAGCACGGTCTGGAGGTAGGGGGGCACCACGAACATCAGGCCGGTGAGGCTGAACATCACGAGGGCGGCGACCACGGCGTTCCACAGGAAGCCCCGGTTGCGCAGCAGCACCAGGTCCAGCATGGGCCGCACCCTGCCCCGTTCACGGATCACCAGGAGGGTGATCACCACAATGGAGGCCGCGAGCATGCCCAGGACGAGCGGGGAGGTCCAGCCGCGCCGGGGGCCCTCGATGACGGCATAGACCAGGGCTGCCAGGCCCACGGCGGTGAGCCCGGTGGTGAGCACGTCGACCGTGGGGGCGGAGGGGTCGGTGGTCTCGGGGAGCAAGGTGAGGCAGGCGGTGATGGCGATGCCGATCAGGGGGACATTGATCAGGAAGACCGAGCCCCACCAGAAGTGGTTGAGCAGCAGGCCGCCGAGGATCGGGCCGAGCGGCATGCCGAGCGCGGAGGCGGCTGAGACCGCGCCCATGGCCTTGGTGCGCTCTTCGTTCGCGAAGAGGGTGGGCAGTACCGATATGGCCAGGGGCATGATCAGTGCGGCCCCCAGGCCCATCACCGCCCGGGCGGCGATGACGGTGCCGACGGTGTCGGCGAAGGTGCCCAGCAGCGAGCCGGCGAGGAAGACGAGGAGTCCGGCGACGAGCATGCGCCGGCGTCCGAAGCGGTCGCCGAGGAATCCGGCCGGGAGCATCAGGGCGGCGAAGACCAGCAGATAGGAGTCGGCGATCCACTGCAACCCGCTGGTGTCGGCGCCGAGTTGGGCGGACATGGTCGGCAGGGCGGTATTGAGGATGGTGCCGTCGAAGCCGAGGGTGAGCATGCAGGCGACGATCGCGCCCAGTGCCCACCAGCGGCGGGGATCGGGGCGGGGGTCGGTGAGGGGTTCGGCCATGACAGCGGCACCTTTCGGGAGTTCATGTCTTATGACAGTAGCTCTCAAAAGATTCATCCTGTCAACAGGGGGCGGGTGCGCTCCCCGGTCTTGACGGCACGCTGATTGTCAGTGGGGTGTGTGACGCTGTGTGCGGGGCAGGGTGCCGGTCAGTGAGAGATCGGAGGGGGATGCGTGATGAGTGCGGCCATGGTGAAGCTGCTGGCAGTGCTGGTCGCGGCGTTGTGTGTGGGGAGTTATGTGGTCGCGGGCGAGGCCGCGGTGCTGGCCGTGGTGTTGCCGAGCGTCGCCGGGCTGGCATGCAAAACGGCCGCGACCTCACGGCCGCGGCCACTGCGACGGGCTGTCCGGGCGCGGCGCGCGCCCCGCGCCTCAGGTGTGCGAATAGGCGACCAGCGAAATGCCCACATAGTGCACGGCGAACGCCGCCAGCGTCAGCGAGTGGAACACCTCGTGGAAGCCGAACCACCGAGGTGAGGGATTGGGGCGCTTGATCCCGTAGATCACGCCGCCCGCGCTGTAGAGCAGGCCGCCGACGATCACCAGGACGAGGACGGCGATCCCGCCCTTGCGCAGGAAGTCCGGGAGGAAGAAGACGGCCGCCCAGCCCATGGCGATATAGCAGGGGGTGTAGAGCCACCGTGGTGCACCGACCCAGAAGACCCGGAAGGCGATGCCGGCCGCCGCCGCGGCCCAGACCGCCCACAGCAGCAGCTGTCCGCGTCCGCCGGGGACCAGCAGCATGGTCAGCGGGGTGTAGGTGCCCGCGATGATCAGGAAGATGTTGGCGTGGTCGAGTCTGCGCAGCACTGCGTTGACGCGGGGGCTCCAGTTGCCCCGGTGGTAGAGCGCGCTGATGCCGAACAGCAGGCAGGCGGTGAGCATATAGACGGCGCAGGCGATCCGGCCCCGGGTGCTGTCGGCCAGGGCCGTGAGGAAGACGCCGGAGATCAGCACGGCGGGAAACATTCCGGCGTGCAGCCAGCCGCGCAGACGCGGCTTGAGCGGAGGGGAGAGCGGGGGCACGACGGCCGCGGCACCTGCGGGAGTTGTGGGGCCGACAGGCACTGCGTCAGGCGCGGGAGTCATACCGCTCATGCTACCTACGCCACCGTAGGTTACGGACCGGTATCACGTGGCGATGGTCACGGGAGCGCCCTCTGGACAGATCCTCAGTGGAGTCGGATGATCAAATGAGTGCGGGCGGCACCGGATGAGCGGACGGGAAGCGTCTGGGTCGCAGCCCCCAAGGGGCGTATGTGCAGAGACGGACCTTCGCTGCCTGGTCAGGCGCGGCGAAGAGACGTTCCACCCTCAACATGCGACGCCGGGCCCCAGCGGCCGCCGGCGGGACGGAGCGATCGTGGCGCGCGCAATTGCGGCTCCCACCACCCTCACCAACCACCAGGGGCTGATCTCCTGGGTCGAAGAGATTGCCGCCCTCACCCAGCCGGACCGGGTCGTCTGGTGCGACGGCTCGGAGTCCGAGTACGAGCGTCTGTGCGAGGAGCTCGTGGCCAAGGGCACCTTCAGAAAGCTCGATCCGATCAAGCGCCCCCACTCGTACTACGCGGCCTCCGACCCCAGCGATGTGGCGCGCGTCGAGGACCGCACCTTCATCTGCTCCGAGAAGGAGGAGGACGCGGGGCCGACCAACCACTGGAAGGCCCCGGCCGAGATGCGCGAGATCTTCGCGGGCCAGGGCGGCGAGGGCGGCATCTTCCGCGGCTCCATGCGCGGCCGCACCATGTATGTGGTGCCCTTCTGCATGGGCCCGCTCGGCTCCTCGCTGTCCGCCATCGGTGTCGAGATCACCGACTCCGCGTATGTCGCCGTCTCCATGCGCACCATGACCCGCATGGGCGCGGCCGTCCTCGACGAGCTGGGCTCCGACGGCTTCTTCGTCAAGGCCGTGCACACGCTCGGCGCCCCGCTCGCCGAGGGCCAGGCCGATGTCCCATGGCCCTGCAACGCCACCAAGTACATCTCGCACTTCCCCGAGGACCGCGAGATCTGGTCGTACGGCTCCGGCTACGGCGGCAACGCCCTGCTGGGCAAGAAGTGCTACGCCCTGCGCATCGCCTCCGTGATGGCCCGCGACGAGGGCTGGCTCGCCGAGCACATGCTCATCCTCAAGCTCACCCCGCCCCCCTCCGCCTCCGGCCGGGTCGAGCCCAAGTACGTGGCCGCCGCCTTCCCCTCCGCGTGCGGCAAGACCAACCTCGCCATGCTGGAGCCCACCGTCTCCGGCTGGACGGTGGAGACCATTGGCGACGACATCGCCTGGATGCGCTTCGGCGAGGACGGCCGGCTCTATGCGATCAACCCCGAGGCGGGCTTCTTCGGCGTCGCCCCCGGCACCGGCGAGCACACCAACGCCAATGCCATGAAGACCCTTTGGGGCAACTCCGTCTTCACCAATGTCGCCCTCACCGACGACGGCGATGTGTGGTGGGAGGGCATGACCGAGGAGCAGCCCGCCCATCTGACGGACTGGAAGGGCAACGACTGGACCCCGGCGAGCGACACCCCCGCCGCACACCCCAACGCCCGCTTCACCGTGCCCGCTTCGCAGTGCCCGATCATCGCGCCCGAGTGGGAGGACCCCAGGGGCGTGCCGATCTCGGCCATCCTCTTCGGCGGCCGCCGTGCCTCGGCGGTGCCACTGGTCACCGAGTCCTTCAGCTGGCAGCATGGCGTGTTCATCGGGGCCAATGTCGCCTCCGAGAAGACCGCCGCCGCCGAGGGCAAGGTCGGCGAGCTGCGCCGCGACCCGTTCGCCATGCTGCCGTTCTGCGGCTACAACATGGGCGACTACATGGGGCATTGGATCGGGATCGGCAAAAAGGCCGACCAGGCCAAGCTGCCCAGGATCTACTACGTCAACTGGTTCCGCAAGGACGCGGACGGCCGCTTCGTCTGGCCGGGCTTCGGCGAGAACAGCCGGGTGCTGAAGTGGATCGTCGAGCGCCTGGAGGGCACGGCGGAGGGCGTGGAGACCCCGATCGGCATCCTGCCGACCCGCTCCGCGCTGGACACCAAGGGCCTGGACATCCCCGAGGCCGACCTCGAGCTGCTGCTCACGGTCGACCGGGAGGTCTGGCGCGAGGAGGCGGCGCTGGTGCCCGAGCACCTCAACACCTTTGGTGACCACACCCCCAAGGAGCTGTGGGACGAGTACCGGGCGCTGGTCCAGCGTCTCGGCTGACGCCGCAGTGGGTGGGGGCGCGCCCCGGGCGCACCGTCATCCCCACCCACCGGCCGTGGTCAGCGCACTCCCAGCACGGCGCCGTGCGCCCGCAGCCGCTCGGCGGCGAGTGCCGCGCCGGCCTCGTCACCCCGCTGGGTGGCGACCACCAGCGCCTGCCCGGCCAGCATGTGGGCCCGCTGGTGCAGGGCGCGTGTGGTGCCGGTCCCGCCCGGTGCCGGTGCCGCCCGCAGCGGCGCCCGGCCGTCCAGCCGCAGCACCGTGTCGGCGAGCCGCCGCGCCGCCGAGTCCAGCTCGGCGGACGGGGCCAGCGCCCGCAGCTCATCCGTGACGGTGAGCAGCGCCGTGCAGTGCCCCGCCAGCCGGATGTCGAATTCCTCCTGGCGGGAGCGGTGCGGGCCGTGTGCCGCGCGGGTCGGCTCGGCCATGGTGTGGACCGACTTGCTGCGGATCGGTTCGTACATGGATGGCCTCCTGGAAATACCTCTGAAGGCCATCCTAACTTAGACATCGTCTAAAGTTGGCAAATGTTCAGTGCTGGCCGTAACCGTCCAGGAAGTTTCCGATCCGGGTCACCGCATCGGCCAGATCCTTGGTGTTCGGCAGAGTGACCAGTCGGAAGTGGTCCGGCTCCGGCCAGTTGAAGCCCGTGCCATGGACGACCATGATCTTCTCGGCGCGGAGCAGGTCCAGCACCATCTGCCGGTCGTCCTTGATCTTGTAGACCTTGGGGTCGAGCCGGGGGAAGGCGTAGAGCGCGCCCTTGGGCTTGACGCAGCTGACGCCCGGGATCCGGGTCAGCAGCTCGTGCGCCACGTCGCGCTGCTCCAGCAGCCGGCCACCGGGCAGCACCAGGTCGTTGATCGACTGCCGTCCGCCGAGGGCCGTGGCCACCGCATGCTGCGCGGGCATATTGGCGCACAGCCGCATGTTGGCGAGGATCGTCAGGCCCTCGATATAGCTGTCCGCGTGCGCCTTCGGGCCGCAGACCGCCAGCCAGCCGCTGCGGTAGCCCGCGACCCGGTAGGCCTTGGACAGGCCGTTGAAGGTGAGGGTCAGCAGATCGGGGGCGATGGCGGCGGTCGGGGTGTGGGTGACCCCGTCGTAGAGGATCTTGTCGTAGATCTCGTCGGAGCAGACGATCAGGTTGTGGCGGCGGGCGATCTCCGTCAGGCCGCGCAGCATCTCGTCGTCATAGACCGCACCCGTGGGGTTGTTGGGGTTGATGATGACGAGGGCCTTGGTGCGGTCGGTGACCTTGCGCTCGATGTCGGCGAGGTCCGGCAGCCAGTCCGACTGCTCGTCACAGCGGTAGTGCACGGCCGTGCCGCCCGCCAGCGAGACCGAAGCGGTCCACAGCGGATAGTCCGGCGCCGGGACCAGCACCTCGTCCCCATCGTCGAGCAGCGCCTGCATCGACATCTGGATCAGCTCCGAGACGCCGTTGCCCAGGTAGACGTCCTCGACGGAGAGCTCGATGCCCTTGGTCTCGTAGTGCTGCACCACCGCCCGCCGAGCGGAGAGCAGGCCCTTTGCGTCGCCATAGCCGTGTGCGTCGCCGACGTTGCGCAGCATGTCCTCGAGGATCTCCGGCGGGCACTCGAACCCGAAGATCGCCGGGTTGCCGGTGTTGAGCTTGAGGACGCGGTGACCTGCTGCTTCCAGCCGCGTGGCCTCCTCGAGCACCGGGCCACGGATCTCGTAGCAGACGTTGGCGAGTTTCGTTGACTGGATCACCTGCATGACCGCCACCATACGGGGACGCGCATCGGCATGCGCGCCGATTACCCCGCACCCGAGGCGCACCCGACACGCACCCAACAGGGCCTGTTCAGCCCGCCGGAAGCCGCCGCACGGTGCGCCCCGCCAGTACATCCGTACGCCGCCCGTCTTCCATCACAAAGCGTCCGGCAATCAGGACATAAGGAATGCCGGTCGGAAGCCTCCTGGGATCTTGGAATGTGGCACCGGCCGCCACCGTCCGGGGATCAAAGAGCACCAGGTCGGCCCGGTATCCCTCGCGGATCAGACCCCGGTCCGGCAGCCTCAGCCGTCCCGCCGGGCGGGACGTGAGATGCGCCACGCACTCTTCCAGCGACAGCACCCCCAGCTCCCGCGCATAGCGCCCCAGGTAGTGCGGAAAGGTGCCATAGGCGCGCGGATGTGGCTTGGCGCCGTGCAGGATGCCATCGCTGCCACCGGTGTGGGTTGGGTGCCGCATGATCGCGCGGACGTTCTCCTCATGCCCGACGTGGTGCAGGATCGTGGACCCCAGCCGGTCCTCGAGTAGCAGCCGCCGGGCGGTGTCCCACGGCTCCTCGCCGCGCTCCAGGGCCGCGCGGGCGACGGTCTTCCCCACATACCCCGCCAGCCGCTGGTCCGCCACCCCGGAGATCTCGATGGTGTCCCAGTCGACCGGCACCCCATGGCAGCCGTCCGCACCCACCACCTCCATGGCGTGCCGGATGCGCCCGGCCGCCTCCTCGTCGCGCAGCCGCGCCGGCACCGCCCGCGGCCCGCCCTCGCCCGCCCAGCTCGGCAGCAGCGCCACCAGCGTGGTACTGCCCGGAGTGTAGGGATAGCTGTCCAGCGTGAGATCGGCACCGGCCCGGAGCGCCGAGTCCAGCAGCCGCAGCAGCTCCGGGGCCCGCCCCCGGTTCTCCCCGAAGTTCAAGGTGGCATGGGCGAGATGCAGCGCACAGCCGGCCTCCCGCGCCACGGCGATCATCTCCCGGTACGCATCCAGCGCACCCGCCCCATACGAGCGGTGGTGGGGGCAGTAGTAGCCGCCGTACCGGGCCACCACCCGGCACAGCTCGGCCAGTTCGGCGTTGGTGGCATACATCCCGGGCGTATAGGTGAGCCCCGACGACAGCCCCACCGCCCCCTGCTCCAGCCCCTCGGCCACCAGCCGCCTCATCCGCTCCAGCTCGCCCGGGGTGGCCGGACGCCCCTCCCAGCCCACCACCAGCATCCGCACGGTGCCCTGCGGCACCAGATAGGCGGCATTGACGGCGATGCCCTCGCCGCCGAAGCCGTGGTCGAGACGGTCCAGATACTCCCCGACGCTGCGCCAGCCGAAATCGATGTCCCGCCCGTCGCCGTTCCATCCGGTGATCTGGGCCCGGACCTCGGCCAGGGTGCGGTCGTCCACGGGTGCGTACGACAGGCCGTCCTGGCCGATGACCTCCAGCGTCACGCCCTGGGCGGCCTTGGCCTCATGGCCGGGGTCGCGCAGCAGGGCCAGGTCGCTGTGCGCATGCATGTCGATGAAGCCGGGCGCCAGCGCCAGGCCCTGCGCGTCAAGTACCCGGCGCCCGGCGGGCCTTGGCCCGCCCTCCCGGGCGATGACGGCTATCCGGCCCTCGGCCAGCCCGACATCGGCCCGGTAGGACGGGCCGCCGGTGCCGTCGATGACGAGCACGTCACGGAGCACGGTGTCCATCGGCCGGCCCTCAGAAGAACGTCCGGAGGTAATCCGTGACCGTGCCGTCCCCGGCCGTCACCGGGATCAACTGCCATTTGTCAAAGGTCGTGCACGGGTGCGAAAGGCTCAGCCCCACCCAGTCCCCGACCTCCAGCTCGGCCCCCGCCGCGACCTCCACAAAGGTGTGCTGATCGCTGAGCGCGGTGACCCTCAGCCCGTGCGCCGGGCGGCGCAGCGACCCGTCCCGGGCCGAGCGCACCACCTGGACCTCGGGCAGATCGATGTCATAGGGCGCGTCCCGCTTGCCCGCGTTGAGGAATGCCCGTCCCGGCTCCGGGCGCGATACGCACTGCGCCCACAGCCGGAACGCGGACCGCAGCTCACCCTGTTCGGGGTGCCGGTTGAAGGGGGTCTTGCGGTGGTAGTGCCCGTCGTCATGGGTGACATAAGCGCCGGAGCGCAACAGCTTGAGCACCGGCGCGGACAACGGCACAAGCTCCGCGAACACCTCGGCGACCGCGTCGAACCAGGCACTGCCCCCCGCGCTGACCACAATCTCCCCGAGCCCCTCGAAGCGCCCCGCCCGGTCGAACGAGACGGCCAGCCCGGTGAGTTGGCGCAGCCAGGCGCGGACCCGGGCGTCGTCCGCGTCCGGCACCTCGCCCTCGTACCCGGCGACACCGACCAGCCGCAGGGTGTCCGCGGCCGCCACCACATCGGCGACCGCCGCGCCCTCGGCCTCGGTCCGTACGCCGGTGCGCCCGCCCCGCACGCCCAGTTCGACGACGACCTCCAGGGGGCGGACGGCCCCGGCCTCGCGCAGCGCGGCATCCATCAGCTCGACGCCGCGCACCGAGTCCACATAGGCGATGACGCGGAAGCCGGGGTCGGCGGCCAGCTCGCCCGCGAGCCAGCGCAGCGCCGCCGCGTCCACCAGCTCATTGGCGAGGAAGACCCGCGGCACGCCGAAGGCGCGGCAGACGCGCACCTGGCTGGGGACGGCGGCGGTGATGCCCCAGGCGCCGTGCGCCAGTTGGCGCTCGAAGAGCTGGGGGGCGAGCGAGGTCTTGCCGTGCGGAGCGAAGGCCAGGCCGTGCTCGGCGGCCCAGCGCTCCATCACGGCGAGGTTGTGGTCGAGCGCCTCGCCGGAGAGGGCGAGCACGGGGGTGGTGAAGCCGCCGGTGAACAGGCAGCGACGCTCGGCGGCCAGCGCGCCGATGGCCAGGCCCGCCGCATCCGGGGGCAGTCCCTTGAACCGGTGGTCGACCCGGTCCTGGGCGAGACGGGCGACGGGGTCGTCGGCTGCCATGCGGTCTCCAGAGACAGTAGGGTTGCGGCATGTGCAACATTCGTTGCGTATAACGCTTGTTGCTGTCTAACATCCCGCCAAGCGCCGGGTCAACGGTGCAACAGCACCCCAGGTGAGGAGCGAGAGGCCCCGTGACCGCAGCCGACGTGGATGTCACCTGCCTCGGCGAAACGATGGTCGCCTTCCGTCCTACCAGTCCAGGTCCCCTCGCGGAGGTGCCCGGCTTCGCCCGTGGCATCGGCGGCGCCGAGTCCAATGTCGCCTGTGCCCTGGCCCGTTGCGGCCACCGCACCCGCTGGATCGGCCGGGTGGGAACCGATGGCTTTGGCACCCATGTGGTGGAGACCATCGCCTCCCATGGCGTGGACACCTCAGCCGTGCAGCGCGACCCGCACCGGCCGACCGGCATCTACTTCCGTACCGCCGGCGAGCGCGCCACCACCGCCGAACCCGCCGGCACGCACGCCGAGGTCGTCTACTACCGGGCCGGGTCGGCGGCCTCGGCCATGTCCCCGGAGCTCATCGACCGCGACACCGTCTGGTCCACCCGCATCCTCCACCTCACCGGTATCACCCCCGCCCTCTCTCCGGGCTGCCTCGCCCTCACCCGCGCACTGACCGCCCCCGCCGGCCGCCGGCCCCCGCTGGTCTCCTTCGACGTCAACTACCGTGTCAGCCTGTGGCACAACGCCCCCGAAGGCCCCACCGTCCTCGCCGAACTCGCCCGCCGCAGCGACATCGTCTTCGTCGGCGAGGACGAGGCCGAGGCGGCCTGGGGCCTGCGGGGCGCCGCCGCCATCCGGGCCGCCCTGCCCGAACCCGGCACTCTCGTGGTCAAACGGGGCGCGGCCGGTGCCACCATGTTTTTGAGAGACGCAGTTTCGAGAGACAGGGATTTGAGAGACGCGGTCACGAGAGACGCGGTCACGAGAGGCATGGTCACGAGAGCCAGCAGAGACAACGCCACCACAGATGCCCCCGACGATGACATCACCTCCCAACCCGCCCCCGCCGTGGAAGTGGTGGCACCCGTCGGCGCCGGCGACGCCTTCGCCGCCGGATTCCTCTCCGCCACCCTGCGCGGACTGCCCCCCGCCGGGCGGCTCCGGCACGGCCATCTGATGGCCGCCGCCGCCCTCACCGCACCGGGCGACCTCGCCGACCCACCCGACCGCGCCCACGCCGACCGGCTGGCCGCACTCGACGACACCGCCTGGGGCAGACTGCGACTCGGCCCCGGCTGGACGACCCCGGCCGAACACCCGGCAGACACCAGAATGGTTCCCCGATGAGTCAGACCGTCGACCGAGCGCTCAGCATCCTGCCGCTGCTCGCCGAAGGCCCCGCCAACCTCGAACAGGTCGCCACCCGCCTGGGCGTCCACAAGTCGACCGCCCTGCGCCTGCTGCGCACCCTGCATGAACACGGCATGGTCTACCGCCAGCAGGACCAGCGCTACCGCCTCGGCGCCCGTCTGTTCGCGCTCGCCCAGCAGGCTGTCGAGAGCCTGGACGTACGGGAGATCGCCCACCCCCACCTGGTCGCCCTCAACGAACAGTGCGGACACACCGTCCACCTCGCCGTGTACGAGGCGAACGAGGTCCTCTACCTCGACAAGGTCGACAGCCGCTACCCGGTACGGATGTACTCCCGCATCGGCAAGCCCGTCGCCATCACCGTGGCCGCCGTCGCCAAACTGCTGCTCGCCGATCTCCCCGGCCCCGAGCGCATCGCCCTCGCCGAGCGGCTCGACTACCCGGCCTACACGCCCCGTTCGACCCCCCATGCCACCGCCTTCCTGCATGAGCTGGCGGCCGTCCGCGAACAGGGCTGGGCCACCGACTTCGGCGGCCATGAGGAGTCCATCAACTGCATCGGCGCCCCCATCCACGGCACCGACGGCCGGGTGGTGGCCGCCTGCTCCCTCTCCGCACCCAATGTCGTCGTCACCTCCGACGAACTCCTCGAACTCCTCCCGCTGTTGCGCCGCACGGCACAGAGCATCAGCGCGGAGTACTCCGGAATCACTCCACCCGCAAAGGCCAAGCCATGACCCAGAAGACCGCCATCACCCCGCCCACCCACGCCGCCCCGCCCGCCAAGTTCTCCCACGGAGTGCGCAAGGGCAACATCTTCCAGGTCGCCGGACAGGTCGGCTTCCTGCCCGCCGTCGAGGGCCAGGCCCCCGTTGTCGCCGGGCCGACCCTGCGTGAACAGACCCTGCAGACCCTCGCCAATGTCCGGGCGGTGCTCGAGGAGGGCGGCGCAAGCTGGGAGGACGTGGTCATGCTGCGCGTCTACCTCACCGACACCGGCCACTTCGCCGAGTTCAACGAGATCTGGAACGACTGCTTCGCCGGCCTTGAGCAGGCCCCGGCGGCCCGCACCACGGTCTATGTCGGCCTGCCCGCGGGCCTGCTGGTGGAGATCGACGCCCTGGCGGTCCTCGGCTGAGCCGCGGTGCCCGGCCCGGCCGTTCGCCCGGGTGAACGGCCGCGCCATGCGCACCTGAAACAAGCCAACTTCCTCTCCGCAACCGACGGTTCATTGCCGCACGGCCGTACCGGCCCCAACAATGCACACGTCAAAACGGATGCTCTTCCGTCTGGAGAGGACGACCCCCCATGAAGAGACCGCTTCTCGGTGTGCTCACCACGCTGCTGTTCGCCGGGGCCACCCTGGCCGGTGCCGCCACCTCCGCAACGGCCGCCCCACCGGCCAAGGCCCCGCAGGCCAAGGTGAAGGCCGTCGACTTCGCCGGCACCGTCGCGCTCAGCAACTGCTCCGGCTCGCTGATACGCATGCCGAGTTCGGCCGACAACGACCCCGCGCTCGTCATGACCAACGGCCACTGTCTGGAGACCGGCATGCCGGGCGCCGGCGAGGTCATCACCGACCAGCCCTCCTCCCGCACCTTCAGCCTGCTCAACTCCAGCGCGGGCAAGGTCGCCACGCTGCATGCGACCAAGGTCTCGTACGCCACGATGACCGACACCGATGTCACGCTCTATGAGCTGAACACCAGCTACGCGCAGATCAAGCAGAGCTCCGGCATCGACGCGCTGAACCTCTCGGCCGACCACCCGACCGCCGGTACCGCCATCAATGTGGTCTCCGGCTACTGGAAGAAGATTTACTCCTGCAATGTCGATGGCTTTGTCTACCGGCTCCGCGAGGGCGACTGGACCTGGAAGGACTCGCTCCGCTACACCTCGCCCTGCGACATCATCGGCGGGACCTCCGGTTCGCCGGTCGTCGATGCGAACACCGGCAAGGTGGTCGCCATCAACAACACCAAGAACGAGAACGGCGAGCAGTGCACGGTCAACAACCCGTGTGAGGTCGACGAGAACGGTCGGACGACCATCAACCCGGGGATCGGCTATGCCGAGGAAACCTATGGCATCACCCAGTGCGTGGGCACCGGCAACAAGATCGACCTGAGCCTGCCGGGCTGCACCCTGCCCAAGCCGGCCGGTTGGGACGACGGCAGCTGAGTGCGCCGCGGGGCAGGGAAAGCCGCGGGGCAGGGGAACCCGCCCCTGCCCCATCCTTCCACCCTCTCTCCGGGGCAAGTCCCTTGACGAGCCATCAGCGGCAACTGCCGCTCGGTCAACGGCAGATCCCCGACGGGTGGTATGCCGCGGAACATGCCGTTCAGGATCCCGGCGCCGGGCAGTATGAAGCCACGGCCGAGGGGCGGCCGCAGCCCGAGCGAACGGGGAAGGCAACGTGCCGATGGGGCTTGGCAAGCGCCGAAGCGACGACCGGGGAGCGGCCACCGCGGGATATGCGGGAGTGATCCCAATGGTTCTGGTGGCACTGGCGGTGGTCTGGCAGTGCGTGCTGGTCGGCTATACCTACTCGCTCGCCGGCCATGCGGCGGACAAGGGCGCGCGGGCCGCCGCGACCGGGCGGGACTGCCGGGCGGCCGTGCTGTCGGACCTGCCGGACGCCTGGCCGGGCGAGCCGCGGTGCAGGAGGGAGGGCGAGGTGTACCGGGCGAGCGTGACGCTCAGGGTCCCGCTGATCCTGCCCGGTGCCATCACCTGGCCGTGGCCGGTGCGCAGTTCGTATGGAGTGATGCGTGAGGACTGAGTGACGCCCCGGCGCTCGGTGACCGGTTCGAAGCGGGGCGGACTGCCGTGAAGGGGCTGTTCTCAGCCGCCGCATTCGTGGATAAAGTGCGGAGGCGCCAGCGCTGGGCAGTATCGATCTGCGGCCGTCGGAGCCCCTGCGGCCGGAGTGGACGGGGAAGCCGACGTGCCGATTGCGATAGCGGTCACCAGCCCCGATCTGGTGCTTGCCGCCGGCGACGGCCCCACGCCCCATGCGGCCGTCCTCCAGCCCCCCGAGACACAGTCGCTGGAGACGGCGGTCACCCAGGCGGCGATCCTGCTCGACCAGTGCGGGTTTCTGGTCGTCATCTACCCCGACTCCCTGCCCGCCCGCTATGTCCGCAGGCTGCACACCATCCGGGCGGTCCTGGAGAGCGACCGGGTCGCCCTGCTGCCCATCGCCCTCCCGCCGCTGGCGGTGGCCGTACTGGCCCGCCAGTTACGCCAGTTGTCGGTGTCCGATCTGAGCCCGGGGGTGCTCGCCTCGGCCGCCCGGCTGCTGGCCCACTACATCTACGCCGGCGCCCAGCTGGCGAGCGTGGCCCGGCTGGACCGGGTGGCGGTCGGCCTCGGCCCCCACCTGACCTCCCTGCTGCCCGGAGTCCGCTTCGGGGTCCTGGTCAATCCGGCCCGCAGCCTGGTCCGCCTCGGCGGCGGCGAGCCGCCCGGCGGCCCCGCCTTCCCGACCCGGCTGACCGTCGCCCGCACCAAGCCCCGCAGGGGCGAGGACTGGGTGCTGGACACCATCGCCCCCGGCTGGCGGGTCCAAGGGGTCCAGGAGGTCTCTCCGCTGCCCGCCGAGTCCACCCGCTGGTGGGGCACCCACCGCGCCGTCGAGTTCGCGGCCGCCATCCCCGACCCGTCCATCCTCTACCACCTGATCGCCTCCGTGCGGAGGGAATGCTGTCGCTGGTGCGGGCTTGAACTCATCGGCGACCGCTGCGGGTTCTGCTCCGCGCCCCTGCTCCCCGCCGAGCCGCCGCCCGACGGGGCCCGGCTGTTGCCCCCCGGGAGTGTCCGGCCGCACCACCCCGCTCATCGCACACACCCGTGAACGAGGTAGTCCGCACTGATGAATTCACGCCAGCGCCGCGGTGTCATCCTGCTGCTCGTGTCGGTCCTCTGCGCCATCGGCGCTTTCGCCGGGGTCCTCGCGGTGATCGATGACGTCGACTCCAAGGTGGGACCCGAGACCACGGCCTATGAACTCAAGTCGGACATCCCCGCATACCAGGCCCTGGACGCCGATCAGTTCAAGCAGGTGTCCATGCCCAAGCGCTGGCTGCCCAGGACCGCCGTGACCAACCTCGGGGACATCACCGGGAAGATCGCGGTCAACCCGCTGCGCCAGGGTTCGCTGCTGCAGGCCGACATGATGGCCGACCGCCCGGCGCTCAGGCCGGGCCAGCAGGAGATCGCGATCATGATCGATGCGTCCACCGGCGTGGCCGGGAAGATCACACCCGGGGCCTCGGTCAACATCTATGCGACGTTTCCGGCCGAGGGCAGCGGCGGCCAGCCGCGCTCCAAGGTGATCGTCAGCAATGCCAAGGTCATCGACGTCGGAAAGCTCACCGCGCTGCAGCCCAGACAGGGTGACTCGGCGCAGGGCCGTGAGGCGGTGCCGATCACCTTCGCGCTGGAGACCCTGGACGCCCAACGCGTCGCCTATGCCGAGTCCTTCGCCTCCCATGTGCGCCTGGCGCTGGTCGCGCCGGGCGGCGGGAGCCCGGTCCCGCCGAGTCAGCGGGACTACACCTTGAACGGTGACAAGTGAGGTGACGGATGGCCACCAGAATCCTTCCGGCCGTCGGTGACGCGGACGCCGCCCGGTCGGTGACGGCGCTGCTGAGCCAGCTCCCGGACGCCGAACCCGGCCACCCGGTGGGCAACTCGACCACCCTGCTGGACACCCTCGCCCGGCTCGCCGCCGACACGGTCACCGACCTGCCGGAGGTCATCCTCGTCCATGAGCGCATCGGCCCCCTCCCCGCCCTGGAGCTGGTGCGCGAGGTGGCGCTGCGCTTCCCGGCGGCCGGGGTGATCCTGATGACCGCGGACACCAGCCCCGCGCTGTTCTCCGCCGCCATGGACGCGGGCGCCCGCGGCCTGGTGGGACTCCCGCTCTCCTACGACGAGTTGGTGGCCCGGGTGCGTGCCACCGCCAACTGGGCCACCGGAGTGCGCAAGCACCTGAGCGCCGAAGTGGACATCCCCAGCGGCCCCGGCGGCACCGTGGTCACGGTCACCGGCGCCAAGGGCGGAGTGGGCACCTCGGTCATCGGCATCCAACTGGCGCTGGCCGCCCGGGCCGCGGGCCACCCCGTGGCGCTGGTCGACCTGGACCTGCAGGGCGGCGACATCGCCTCCTACCTGGACGTCCGGTTCCGCCGCTCGGTCGCCGACCTGGCCGAGATCCACGACATCTCGCCCCGGGTGCTCCAGGACGTGGTCTTCAACCATGAGACCGGACTGGGCCTGGTCCTGGCCCCCGGCGACGGCGAGCGCGCCGAGGAGGTCGGCGAGCGGACCTCCCGCCAGCTCATCAGCGCCCTCCGCGGCCGCTACCAGGTGGTGGTCGTGGACTGCGGCACCCAGCTGACCGGGGCCAATGCCGCCGCGATCGAAATGGCCGACCTCGCCACCCTGGTCCTCACCCCGGACGTGGTGGCCGTCCGGGCCGCCAAGCGGACGGTGCGGATGTGGGAGCGCCTCAAGGTCCGCAAGGCCGAGGACACCCTGGCGGTTGTCAACCGGGCCGCTCGCGGCACCGAGATCCAGCCGCCGCTGGTCCAGCGCATCGTCGGTACCCGGGTGGCCCGCACCACCATCCCCGCGCACTTCAAGGACCTGCAGCCGGTGGTGGATTCGGGCCGCCTGCAGGACCTGGACAACCGCAGCGCCGTCAAGCAGGCGATGTGGGGCCTGGCGGGCGAACTCGGCCTGGCCGGCGGGGGCACCGCGGCGCACGCCGCGGCCCGCGGCGGCAGGCGCGCGCTGTACCGGGGCGGTGCCCGCGGACGCGGCCGCCCGGGCGCCGGGCCGGCCGGGTGGGCCGAGCGGTGAAGTCACCGACTGCGCCCACCCGTTCCGACCGGGGGCAGACCTCCGTCGAGTTCCTCGGCCTGCTACCGCTGATCATCCTGGTGCTGGCGGTCCTGTGGGAATGCGTGCTGGCCGGATACGCCTACACCCTGGCCGGGGACGCGGCCGACCGGGGAGCCCACCGGGGAGCGGTATCGGGCGATGACGGGGCCTGCCGGGCGGCGGCCCTGGCGAGCCTTCCGGATGCCTGGCAGGGCGGCCCGGACATCAACTGCGGGAACAACGGCCCCGATCTCTACCGGGCCACGGTGCGGCTGGAGGTCCCGGTGCTCTTCCCGGGGCTGGCCGGCTTCCCCGTCCGGGTCCGGGGCGAGGCATCGGCGGCGAGGGAGCGATGAGCCATGGCCCAACGCACCGGGCGAGGCGAACGAGGGCAGACCACGGTCGAGTTCATCGGCATGATCCCCATCCTGATCCTGGTCGGCCTGGCCCTGATCCAGCTCGGCCTGGTGGCGTACTCCGCCGAGCAGGCCGGGACGGGCGCCCGGGCCGCGGCCCGGGCAGTGGCCCGCGACGCCGGGGCCGACGCGGACGTGGTGGCCAGGGCGGCGATGAGCGACTGGGTGGCGAGGCAGGCGCACAGCGGATCGACGCCGGGCAGCGGCGAGGTCACGGTACGGACCGAGGTGGACGTCCCCTCCCTCTTCGGCGTCCACCTGGGCACCGTCACCAGAACCGTCACCATGCCCCGCGACCCGAGCGGCAATTGACCAGGGAGCCCCGACGATGAGCCTCAAGGCGCGCATCAACGTCCCCGACGCCGCCCGGGGGGAACACGAGGAGAACCACCTGGTCGCGGTCTACCGCGCCAAGCTCCTCGAGGAGATCGACCTCGCCGAGATGTCCTCGCTGGCCGCCGCCGAGCGCCGGGCCCGGCTGGAGCGCGTACTGGGCCACATCATCAGCCGCGAGGGCCCGGTGCTCTCCACCCATGAGCGCTCCATGCTCATCCGCCGGGTGGTGGACGAAGCCCTGGGCCTGGGCATTCTGGAACCGCTCCTCGAGGACGCCTCCATCACCGAGATCATGGTGAACGGACCGGACCAGATCTTCGTCGAACGGGCCGGCCGGGTCGAGCAGTTGCCGATCCGCTTCGCCTCCGACGAGCAGCTGATGCAGACCATCGAGCGCATCGTCTCCACCGTCAACCGCCGGGTCGACGAGTCCAACCCCATGGTGGACGCCCGGCTGCCGTCCGGAGAGCGGGTCAATGTCATCATCCCGCCGCTGGCCCTCTCCGGTGCGACGCTCACCATCCGCCGCTTCCCCCGCGCCTACACCCTCCATGAGCTGATCGGCCTGGGCTCGCTGGACGAGCGGATGCTGATGCTGCTGTCCGCCCTGGTCCGCGCCAAGTTCAATGTGATCGTCTCCGGGGCCACCGGCGCCGGGAAGACCACCCTGCTCAACGCCCTCTCCGGACTGATCCCGGAGAGCGAGCGCATCATCACCATCGAGGACTCGGCGGAACTCCGACTCCAGCAGAGGCATGTCATCACCCTGGAAGCCCGGCCTCCCAACGTCGAGGGCAAGGGCCAGATCACCATTCGCGACCTGGTCCGCAACTCCCTCCGGATGCGCCCCGACCGCATCGTGGTCGGCGAGGTCCGCGGCGGTGAGACGCTCGACATGCTCCAGGCCATGTCCACCGGCCATGACGGCTCGCTGGCCACCGTGCACGCCAACAGCGCCGAGGACGCCCTGATGCGGCTGCAGACCCTCGCCTCGATGTCCGAGGTCGAGATCCCCTTCGCGGCTCTCAAGGACCAGATCAACAGCGCGGTCGACGTGATCGTCCAACTGACCCGGCACGCCGACGGCTCCCGCAAGGTCAGCGAGATCGCGATCCTCTCCTCGCGCGGCCGCGAGGACTACCGCATCGCCACCGTCTGCCGGTTCGACGCCTGGCCGCTCGGCGCCGACGGGCTGGTGCACGGCGCCTTCGCCTGCTTCCCGCTCCCGCAGCGAGTCGCCGAACGGCTCCACCTCAAGAACGAGCCGGTCCCGCCCGCCTTCGGCGTGGCGGCGGCCGAGGACCAACTCGCCACCCGACAAGCCCGATAGAAGGCCCCACGGACATGGACAAGACCGCGTTGCTGACCCTCGGCGCCACGCTGTTGTGCTGTGTGTGCGCCATCGCGGGGGTGCATGCGTACACCTCGGGCCGGGCCCGGAGCGCGGCCCTGGTCGACCGGCTCAGCGAGCCGGGCGGGCACCGGACCGGCCGCCGCCGCTCCTTCCGCGCGATCGACCGGCGGATCCGCAGGACGACCCTGGGAAAGAAGCTCGAACACCGGTTGGCGGCCACCGGACTCACTCTCACCCCCGGCGAATTCTTCGTCTATATGCTGGGCGCCGTCATCGGCCTCTGGGTGATCGCCGGAATCACGCTGGCCCCGTTCTTCGGCCCGATCGCCGCACTGGCCGCACTCTGGGGCGCGTTCGCCTTCCTGAACTGGCAGCGCCAGAAGCGCAATGAGCGGTTTATGAACCAGCTCCCCGAGCTCTCCCGAGTGGTCGCCAATGCCACCCAGGCCGGGCTCTCCCTCCGTACCGCCCTGGCCATGGCCGCCGAGGAACTCGAGAACCCCGCGGGCGAGGAACTGTCCGGAGTCGCCGACCGGCTGGCCCTGGGCCACACCCTGGAGGACGCCCTGGACGAACTGGCCAACCGGCTCCCGTCCCGGGAACTGGCAGTACTGGTCACCACCCTGGTGCTGTCCAACAAGGCGGGCGGCACCGTGGTCAGCTCGCTGCGCAACCTCACCACCACCCTCGAGGAACGCAAGGAGACCCGCCGCGAGGTCCGCACCCAGCTGGTCCAGGTGACGGCCACCGCCTATCTGGTGCCCGGCATGGGCCTGGGCGCCCTGCTGCTGATGGACCGCATCTGGCCGGGCGCCCTGGACCGGATCACGAGTTCGGTGCTGGGACAGCTGGCGGTGATCACCTCCATCGGCCTCTACGCGGTGGGCTTCTTCCTGGTCCGCCGGCTTGGCAAGATCGACATCTGAGGGGCCACCGATGGGAATCCTGCTCGCACTCGGCATGGGACTGTCCGTCCTCGGCGCCTGCTACGGCCTCCACCTCTACCGGGCCGACGCCAAGCTGCCCCCCGACCTCGCCGTCGCCCTGGAGGTGGGCGCCACCCGCACCAGCGCCGCCGGTTCGCTCATCGACCGGCTGGGCATGCGGTACGCACCCATGGTGCTGCGGATGATGGGCCCCACAAGGATCAACAAGGTCCGCAAGCGGATAGACCGAGCGGGCAACCCCGGTGGCCTCACCATCGACCGCTATGCCGCCCGCCGCTTCGTCTACGGCTTCACCGGCGGCCTCGGCGCGCTGGTGATGCTCGTCAGCGGGCAGCCCATCCTGGCACTCCTGATGCTGGCCTTCGCCGCGTTCTGGGTCGAGGTCGGCATCTGGTCGGCCGTCCGCGCCCGCAAGGACGCGATCGAGCGCACCCTGCCCGACTTCCTCGACGTCCTGGCCGTGGTCGTCTCGGCCGGCCTCGGCTTCCGGCAGGCCCTGGACCGGACGGCGGAGAAATACGCGGGCCCCTGGGCCGATGAACTGCGCATCACCCTGCGCCAGATGGACATGGGGGTCAGCCGCCGGGAGGCCTTCGACGACCTGCGCAAGCGCAATGACTCCGAACAGGTCGCCATGTTCGTCACCGCACTGCAGCAGGGGGAGGAACTGGGCACCCCCATCGTCGACACCCTGATCGCCATCGCCAACGACATGCGGCGCACCGACGCCCAGAACGCCCGGCGCAAGGCCGCCAAGGCCGTGCCCAAGGCCACCACCATCGTCACCATGATCATGGTCCCGGCCACCCTGCTGCTGATCGGCACGACCATGTTCCTCGGCTCCGGCCTCGTCGAATGACCGAGGCCGGCGGCGCCACGGCACCGGCGCTCAGAATCCAGCTCAGCGCCCTCCAGGCGCTGTGCAGACAGGTCTTCGGATTCCGCCTGGCCATGATCGCCCTCGCCACCCCCTTCGCCCTGCACGCCGTCCGGCGGGGCTGGCCCACCGTACTGGTCGGGGCCGCCGTCCTGTTCACCTTCATGGGATCCTATGTCCTCATAAGAGACTGGGAACGCTTCGGCCCCCTGCTGCTCCAACACCCCGCACTGCTGGGACTCGACACCCTCTTCGGGGCGCTGCTGCTCTTCACCGCCACCCCGGACAGCCCCCTGAGCTATGTCACCATCTGCACCCCCCTGCTGGCCGGGCTCGTCTACGGCTGGCGCGGTGCGGGCTTCTTCGCCTCCCTCACCCTGCTGATCGTCGCCCTGGCCTACCTGGGCAACCGCCACCTCGACATCACCCTGGCCGGATCCACCCTGCTGCCCGGCGTCTGCGTCCTGGCCGGGGCCGTCGGCGTCACCCTGCGCGGCCTGGTCCTCCGCTTCGGTACGGCCAGCGAGGCGCTGACCGAGACCCGCTCCCGGCTCGCGGCCAATGAGGCGGTCGATGCCGAACGCGCCCGACTGGCCCGGGAGATGCACGATTCGGTGACCAAGACCCTGTACGGCCTGGCCCTGGCGGCCGACGGCCTGGCCCGCTCGACGGACCGCATGGACCCACAACAGGTGAGGCGCCAGGCCGAGCTGGTGGCCGGCTGCGCCCGCCGCGCGGCCGCCGAGTCCCGGGACATGCTGTCCGGCCTCAGACGCGAATCCGACCCGCCGGGGGGAGTGTCCCTCGCCGCCGAACTCGCCTCCGCCACCCACGATTTCACCCGGCGCGCCGGACTTCCCGCGACCTACTGCCCACTGGGCCAGGCCCCCGTCCCGCCCGTCCCGCGCCCTGTCGCCCAGCACATCCTGGCCATCGCCGCGGAGGCGATGGAAAACGCCCACCGCCATGCCCACACCTCAGCTGTCGAGGTGGCCGCGGGTGTTGTCGACGGCACACTGCGCATCAGCATCCGCGACGACGGGCGCGGCCTGCCGCCCGGCATCAGCCTGGACGAGCTCAAACAGGCCGGACACTTCGGCCTGTTGGGCATGGTCGAACGCGCCGAGCGCATCGGCGCACGGATCCGCATCGGCAAGGGGTGGGCCGGTGAAGGCACCGAGGTCCGCCTGGACCTCCCGCTCGCATCGTACGACCGAAGACACCGCTGACTCCTGACTCTCCTGACGCTCCTGACTCTCCGATCGGAAAGGAGGCCACACCATGCAGGCTCCCGGACTCCGCATCGTCATCGCGGACGACAACCCCGTCGTACGGGCCGGACTCATCGCCCTGCTCTCCGGCCGCACGGACCTGGAGGTCGTCGCGGAAGCGGCGGACGGCCAACAGGCCTACGAGGCCGTGCGCTTGCACCTCCCCGACGTCATCCTGCTGGATGTGCGAATGCCGGGCGTGGACGGTCTCTCCGTGCTGCCGTCCCTGGTCCGTCTGACCACGGTGATGATGCTGACGTATAGCCGCGAGGCGGAGGTTGTACGCGAGGCGCTGCGCCTGGGCGCCGGGGGCTATCTGGTCCATGGCGAGTTCACCGCGGACGAGCTTCTGGCCGCCGTGCGCCATGTCAGGGAGGGCCGCGCCCACCTCACCACGACGGCCGCCACGGTCCTGCTCGCCCAGCTGCGCGGTTTAACCACTGATGCCACTGCAAATCGCACAGCAATGCGCAGTGAGCAGGCGTCGGCGCTCACTGAGGCGAGCAGATTTCCGAAGCCGCCGGGCTCTTTGCTTTCGCAAGTCGATCTGGCACAGTCGGAGTTCAAGCCCGCGCCGCAACGCGGCGGCGGCTCCGCCCGGTGCCCATTGAGCCGTCGGGAGGTGGAGGTGATGGAGCTGATTGCGTCGGGGATGAGCAATGCGCAGATCGCTGCGACATGCTTCATCAGCGAAAAGACCGTCAAGAACCACATCAACCGCATCTTCACCAAGCTGGGGGCCGGGAGCCGCAGCCAGGCCATCGCGATGTGGCTGGGTACGGCGTGGTGGGGGGTCGGGTAGCCGTGAACCGACCGCGAAAGCCCGGCACTTGGGCCCCGAGTTGGGCCCGCGGGCCCAAGCCGGGGAGTCGCCTCCCGGCCTACGTTTCTCCTGCTGCTGGGAAGGGAGAAGCGCATGAGCGACAGGCTGTTGAAGACGGCGGTCGAGACCAAGGTCCACGTCAACTCGTGGCTCGACAGCCGCATCGAGCGGCTGGCCGGCCGGGAGGGGGCCAGGGGGCAGACCGCGGCGGAGTACATCGGCATGATCGTGGTGGTGGTCGCGATCATGGCGGCGCTCGCAAAGTTCACGGACATCGGGGATGCCATCAAGAACAAACTCGTCGCTGCCATCAACAAGATCGCGACCTGATTGGCTTGACCTTACGACAGCGCGGCGAGGCAGGGCAGGCGCTCCCCATCTTCATTACGGCGGTGGCAGGTCTGCTCTTCCTCGCATTTGCGTTTTTCGCGGTCGGACAGGCCACCGCCTCCCGCAACCGTGCCCAATCCGCGGCGGATGCGGCCGCTCTCGCAGCAGTGCAAGACGCCGGATTCCAACTCCGTTCAAAACTGGTCGACTCGGTCATCAGCCCTGCGACATGGCCGGATCTGATCAGCGGCAAGGGGTTCGAGACGCCGGGGGCCTGTGACGCAGCCAAACGGTTCGCGAACCGAAATGAGGCCGAGGTGACCACCGACGGCGGCTGTCGTCCGCTTGCCGACGGACGTATGGGATTCACCGTTACGGTGCGAACGCAGAAGACCATCGGAAGCTCGGTGATTCCCGGAACCGAGAACAAGCGCACCGGAGCCACGGCAAGCGCGATCATCGCGCCAAAGTGCGCCTTGCTGCCGGACAAGAAGGCGCTGCTCAAGCTGAGGTGCTCCGATGGCAGGGATTGGGAGATCGACCCCAAGAATCCGGATCATGCAAGGAACTTCCCCAAGGTGACGGACCTGTTCACTGTGCGACTCACAGGCTGAGTGCGCCCCGACCGCGTGGAAATCGAGTAGAGGACAGCAGCAATGAGTATGTGGCGAAGTCCCCGGGCGCGCAGCGCTGCGGCAGCCGTATTCATGGCGACAGCGCTTGCCCTGTCAATGTCGGCGTGTGGTAGTGACGGCAAGGGCGACAAGCAGGAAAGCAGCCCCGCAGCCAAGCAGAGCACCATTGAGGAGTCGTTGCCGAGCAAGTCGGACGACAACAAGGTCGTCGCAACCCTCAAGGGTGCGGATGGCATCCTTCTCGAGATCACGTCTGTGACGCGTGACTCCGGAGGATTCGCTACGGTCAGCGGAAACCTTAAGAATACGGCAGGCAAGGACTTCACCGACACTCAGGCATGGACGGGGCAGGAGCTCGCTGTGAAACAGGGAGCCGGTGGAAGCTCGCTGGGTGGCGCCACCCTGGTGGACGCGGCCGACAAGAAGCGCTACTACATCCTGCGCGACACCGAGGGCCGCCCCTTGGCCAGCACTTCCCTGACCATCATCAAGGCCAACTCGGCGCAGAAGGTCTTTATGCAGTTTCCTGCGCCGCCCAAAAGCACCACTCAGGTGGACATCCAGATCCCCACCTTTCAGTCGGCCGTCCTGAAGCTGACAGATGCGTGATTCCCATGGTGAATACGCATAAGCAAGCAATGGGCCTGCTGCTGACGGCCGTGCTGACTTCCGCTCTCATCACGGCCGTTGTGCCCACCGCCAGGGCGGATGACGTCCCATCGGCCCCTTCGGTATTCAAGGGGACCATCGACCCCAAGTCCCCCGGACTCAAACTCACCCCGGGCCGGACACTCGCCCAGCCCAAGGTGCTCAACATCAAGAGTGTCGTGGGCGACGAGGGCGGCAAGGAACGCCGCGAGGACTCAAACTCCGACGTGAAGTTCCAACTCCAGGCCGAAGTCCTCTTCGACAAGGACAAATCCGACCTCACCGGCAGTGAGCGAGTCAAAAAGATCGCCCAAGAGATCAAGAAGCAAAACGCCCACCAGGTCAAGGTCTACGGCTACACCGACAACCTCGGCACCCACGACCACGGTATGGAACTCTCCAAGCAACGCGCCGATGCTGTACAGAAGGAACTCGCCAAGTCCCTTGGCCCGGACGTCAGCTATGAGATCCGCGGCTATGCCGAAGACAGCCCCGTGGCCTCCAACGACACCGAGGAGGGCCGCGCCAAGAACCGCCGCGTAGAGGTGACCTTTCCCCGCGCCGGCTGAACCGGCACCCGCCCGACGCGCAGCCAACGGCGCAGCCGACCGCACAGCCGCCCGCGCCACCCGCGGTCGCCCCGAAGTGGACCGACGCTCCTCCCAACCGGACATGATTCATGATCAGCGTCAACCTCGCCACCCCCCCAAGCTCGTTCGCCGAATGAGCCTGCGCATATGACGCAAGTCAGTGCAGGATGGGGCCGGACCGTTTGGCGATGTCCGGGAGGCCAGGTGAGATACGTCGGCAGCGCAAGAACCGGCCTTGCCATCGCGGGGGCACTCTGGCTGCTTACACCAGCCGGCTTACCGGCGGTCGCGGCCGAGGCCATCGCCCTCCCCGCGTACAAGACCGCCCCCGGCGCAAAGGTGGTGAACGGCGGAGGATCGGACAAGGAAGGCCCGCTGCTCCAGCTCGGCACCTACACGGATGCGATCGGCCCCGGCGAGAAGAAGTACTACACGGTCGAGCTCGACGCGGCATCCGACGCCTATCTCTCGGCAGTGGCCGCACCACCACCCGGCCAGACCCTCAAGTCGGAAGAGCTCAAGGTGACGCTCGCCCACCGCAACGGACGTGAATGCGATGTGGGCCGTGCCAAGTTCACCGATGGAGACAGCGCCCATCCACTCGCCGTATATGCCGTCCGCCGCCTCAAGTCGGGCATCACCACCTGCCGCCAGGCGGGCACCTACCGAGTTACCGTCGAGCGGACCCGGGAGTCGACGGACACGACCAGCGTGGCATTCCCGCTCGAGCTTAAATACATGTCCGAGCCGGGACTGAAGACCGACACCTCCGCCGCCTCCCTCTCGGAACCCGGCAGTTGGAGCTCAACGCCACCCACCCCACCATCCGGCCCGGCCAGAGCGATCTCCGGCGGCACCGGTTTCAATGACGCACCGGCCGTGGGCAGTGGAGTGTGGAAGGACGAGGCCCGGCCCGGGGAGACCCGCTTCTATCGCATTCCCGTCACCTGGGGCCAGCAGCTCTTTGTGACCACCGAGCTCCCCGAGGCCCTGGCACCCTCCGGATTCTATGTGGCCGATGGCATCCGCGTCGGCCTCAACAACCCGGCCCGGGGAACGGTGAAGGAAACCGTCGAGGAATACCAGGGCAAGACACAGACCATTGCCCTGGGCACCGCTCCGGTCGCCTATGACAACCGCCTGCGCGGCGCGGACGATCCGGCCGGTGCGATGCGCGTCGCCGGTTGGTACTACCTCCAGGTGGGTGTGCACCAAAAGATCGGCGAGGTCGCCAGCCACGCCGTGCCGGTGACCCTGCGTATCAGCGTCACCGGCCGGCCGAAGGCCGCCCCCGCATACAACGGCGATGTGGCCGCAGCCGGATTCGATGTGACCTCCAACCCCAATGCGGTCACCGATGAGAGCGAAGGGCTCAACACCCGCAGCATCATTGGCTATACGGGCATCGGTACGGGCAGCGCACTTCTCGTCTGGCTGGGAACGTGGTGGCTGGCCGCACGGCTTCGCCCCCATCGCGTGATCCATCGGATCAGCGAGCCTTGGTCAACTTCTCGATCTGAGCCGTGACCAAGGCCGCCGGAACCTCGGAAGGCTTCTCATCCATGAAATTCGGCGCATAGAACGTCGCCACCGTGGCCCCGGACCGCACGACTTGGAACACCAGGGGAACCGAATCGCCATCGACCTGACCCGTCACCTGATAGGCCAGCGAATCATCCCCGGCCTTGGCCGTCGGCAGTTCTTTGACCTCCGAGTACTTGGCCGGCCCGTCATCGCCACCCTGAGTGGTGAAGCCGCCCGCACAGCTCTTGAGCGCCGCCCGCAGACCGGCCAGCACCCTGGAAGCTTCCTGCGGCTTGTGCACGGTGAGGAACTCGGTGATGGCCTGCGAGTCTGCATCACCCTGCCCGGTGATCTGCCGGTAGACGGTCGCACTCGCCGCGGGCTCCGGGGCGCCGTTGACCAATGCGGCCAGCGGCTGGCAGGCGGCATCGCCGGCCTTCTCCTTCCCGGGCCCGGACTCCGCGCCGGGGAGCGGACCGATGCTGACGTCTTTGACATCACCCTGCGCAAGCGCGAGCTTCTCCAACTCGGCTTTGGACAGCGCCCGTCCGGGATCCGGCGCACCGGAGACCGGAGCGCTGGGCGAATGCGACGACGGCTTGGCCTCCTTCGCGTCCTTCGCGTCGTCCGATGATCCGCCACAGGCTGTGGTGAGACTCAGCGCCATCGCGGTCGCCGCGAGTGTGAAGCCTCGGACCGTTCGTGCCGAGCCGGATCGCCTGGAACCCAACGCCACCCTCTCCTGACGGGAATATACGGACCTCGGAGCTGCCAACGCGCAGATGCACACCCTGGGTTGCCCAGCCCGAGGCCACCGGTGAAATCCTGATATGGGGTGCAGCGCAGTTGTGTACCAGCACCGGAGCGCTGCCCGTTGGCACATAGTACGTGCGGATGCCCTGGACCGAGGGATCATGAGTGCGTCGGCGCCTCTTGAACAGGCGTCAGAGCAGATGGTCGGCCTTCCCGGCCTTGATGTCGAGGATGAGGGCACGAAGTGCCTCGCGGGTGTCGGTGAGGTAGTGGTCTTCGGCTCCGTTGATGGCGATGTAGGCGTTGCCGAGGTCGTCGGTACCTATGCGGAAGCAGGCACTCCCCTCGCCACAAATCGCTTCGTCCCAGGTGATGTTGGGCATGGTGATGTCTCCTCAGAGTCGTCGTGCGATGTCCTGAATGAAGACGCGGGACTCGTCCGGATCCAGTGCGAGTCGTTCCATCCAGTCCAACTGGGCACGGCACTTCGACAACTGTGCCTCACCGTGCAGGAAATCGGGCCCATGTGTGTGGTCCGTTTGTGCGGTATCCAGCTGAGGAACCTTGGCTTCGGCGTATACAAGGGTCTGCCCTGCTCCGGGGAAGGCTCCCTTCGTCACCGGTAGCACGCGCAAAGTGACATGGCTCAGCTCCGTCATATGCAAGAGGTGATTGAGCTGGGCGCGTGCTACGGAGGCTCCTCCGAACTGCATGCGGAGCGCGGCTTCATGGAGGATGCCGTAGTACTCCGTTGGCGCCTTACTGAGGAGGATGCTCTGACGCTCCATGCGGTGGACCAGGCGCAACTCCATTTCCTTCTCAGGTAGGGGCGGGACGACCGATTCGAAGATGGTCCGTGCGTGGTCGACGGTCTGAAGCAGACCGGGGATGTGGACAGTGTGTGCGGTGCGCAGCCGCGCCGCGGTGGATTCCATCTCGGCGATGTCCAACAGGCCGCCAGGTAGGGCACCTCGGTATCGCTCCCACCACCCTCGGGTGCCGGGCTTCGTCATCTCCGCGAGGGCATTGATGTACGCCTCGTCGTCACAGTCGCAGTGACAAGCCCAACTGCGGAGTCGATCCGGGCTGATGGACCGGATGCCACGCTCGATGTTGGAGATCTTGCTGCGGTCGACAGCCAGCAGTGCGGCTACGGCTTCGGCGCTGACACCCGCGGCCATGCGCATCTTGTGTAGCTCGGCGCCTACGCGCTTCTGGCGTTCTGTGGGGGATGTCCTCGGAGGCATGGCTTCCCTTCGTACATGCGATGGGCAGCAGTCTGCCGCTTGATCACGGATGGTTTCCCTCGATATGGCCAATCGGTCGACGTAAGTGGCCATTTGGCCACGCCGTTCGCTACCGTCGGTATCGCATCACTCACGCCCCGCGCGAGCGGCGAGTACGCCTGCAGCCTCCTGCCCTGGGAGAGGCGTGCCTGCGCCAGGGAGACGAGCCACCGCCGCCGTGCACACGTGCGCAAGTACCTCCAACACCCCACACCCCACCCGGAGCTGCCGTATGCCCGTCAGCCTCTGCCCCCTCGTTAACCCCCACGCCCACGAACCGGCCGAACGCCCCGTACACACCATCCGCACAGCCGACCCCACCGGCCTCGCCTACAGCTTCACCATCCCCGGCGAACCCCGCTCCGCCGCCCTGGCCCGCACCCACGTCCACACCGCCCTGCACGCCCACGCCCTCACGCCCATCGAAGACCCCGTACTCCAGATCGCCTGCGAACTCGTCGCCTGCGCCGCCCTCTTCGAACCCGGCCAGGACCTCTACCTCTCCCTCCACTGGCGCGACCACACCAACCGCACCACCCTCTGGGACCCCCACCCCTCCCACCGCCACGACCGCGCCGCGTATGTCATCTGCACCGCACGCCGAAAGCGCATGCTGATGCTCCTCGCCTGCGTCGTCCGCGAGTGCGACGGCACCTGGGGCATCGATCAAGCCGACACCGCCATCGAGGGCACCAGGATCTGGGCCAACCTCCCCTACACCGGAGCCCACTCCTACGTACACCGTCGCTATTGACCAGCGATGCGGGAGGTTGCGGAACGGAGTACCGGCGGAAGCCATACATTCCCCAACTCATCTCATCCCGCCCGGAGTCCGGCCAGCGCCGCCTTGATGGTGCGGATCATCAGACGCGGGCGGTAGAACACGTCATCCCTGCTGAAGCGAAGGAACTGGCGGACCTCGGGGCAGTTGCCGAGCTCATTGAAGCGCGCGATGTCCCGCTGATGGGAGCTCCTACTGCCATGCCAGGCAAACCCTTCGATTTCCACCGCCAACCCCTCCTCCCGGAACAGGAAGTCCAGCCGCCGGGTTCGCCCATTCGCCCCGGTGACCTCGACCTGGGACTCGGGGCGCAGTCCGGCGTCGTGCATCACCAGCCGCGCCTGGGACTCCGCCGGGGAACCGCACAACGGATCGGTCAGCGCCAGAAACGCCCGGGCCTCAACGCTCCCGGGACGACGGGGCCGGGCCCTCAGGGCAGACTCGACTTGCGCATGGTTCACAAGACGCCCGGCGAGCGCGGAGTCAGCCGCGATCACTGCCTCGTCCCGGGGGAGCGTGCGGAGCAGGTCGCAGACCGTGCGCACCGCCGCGGTGACCCGCACACCCGCGACAACGGTGACCTCGGCCTCGGCCAGCTGACCCCGATGGAGCACTGCATCGGCCCTTCGGCGACGGACGGGCATGAAGGGCGTGAACTCGACCGAACACTGGCGCATCATCGCGATGCCATGGGCCTCGGCCGCAGAGCTGTGGCTGGCGATCCAATCCGGATGCTGCAACTGGAACGCCCTGAGCCGTAAGGGGAGGTTGATCACACGGCCAGGCTCGGCCCAAGCCCCCTGGTGCAAGCGCACCCAGCCCCCACACCGCAATGTCCTGGCGACGTCCCTCCGGGCCAGGCCGCAGCCAATGGCCTGCAACGTCAGCAGGAACCCACCCTGCACCGCCGCGAGCCGGCGCAGTTCTCCAAGGTCGGATTTCACCCCTCCAGCACACCGCAAAACCCACCCCGTTGCTCGCCCCTGTGGACAACTTCCGACTTATCCACAGGGTTTGTGGGCTTGGGTATCGAGTATCTGCTGTAACTGGGTCGGCCATGGAGGGTTTTCGATACCGAACCCTGTGGTGGGCGCCGAGGAGCTCGCCTGGCCCGGGGCCGAGATGGGCTTGACTTGAACTGGTTCAGGTAGGTCCCAGGGGGACCACCGTCACCTGCACTCCGGGGAGCAGGGCCCATTTTGCCATGCTGCCTGCCGTGGCCTCCAGGATGTGGCGGCTGCGGAGGCGGGGGGCGCCGAGGCGGTCCGGGGGCATGGTGCGTATGGCCAGGACGGTCAAGTCGCGGGTGAGGTAGGCGACATCGATGGCGAAGCGCATGCGGAAGGTGTGGATGCTACCGGCCGGGGTGAGCAGGAGGGCGCCGTCGATGGTGTCGCGGCCCAGGAGGCCGCGGGTGCGGGCGCGGTATGAGGCGGCGATTTCGAGCGGGATCACGGTGGGGGTGTTTGGGGTGGTGGAGTCGGGGGCGGGGATGTGGAGTTGGGCGGGGCCGTTGTGCCATCGGGGCATGAGCGGGGCGGCCTTTCACTGGTGGCCGGTATGGGGCTTCGGTAAGGGGGTCAAGTTATCCACAGGGCTCGGCGGGGGCTGGCGGATGTACGTAACCTCGGCTTATGTACCCGGTGTTGATCGCTCTCGCCGTTCTCTATGGCGCCGTGGTCGGATGGCTGGTGCCGCGCGTCCGCTATCGGCTGTCCGTTGAGCCGGAGGAGGGGTGGCGGTCGGCGGGGCCGTGTGGGCATGCCGTGGTGGGGAGCGCCGGGGGCTGGGTCGGTGGGGGGCGGTGTGCGGTGTGTGGGGGAAGGTATGGGCCCGGGGCGCTGTGGTCGGTGGCGGTGATGGTGCTGGTGTGTGCGGGGTTGGCGGTGGCAGTGGGGGTGCGGCCGGAGTTGGGGGTGTGGCTGCTGGCGGCGCCGGTGGCGGTGGTACTGGCCGGGATCGACTGGTCGGTGCGGCGGTTGCCCGATGTGCTGACGGTGCCGTTGGGGGTGGCGATGGCGGGGCTGCTCGGGGTGGTGGCGCTGTTACCCGGGGCGGGCGGGTCCTGGCCGGGTGCGCTGCTCGGCGGGCTGGGGCTGGGGGGCTGGTATCTCCTGTTGTTTCTGATCCACCCGAGCGGAATGGGGTTCGGGGATGTGAAGCTGGCGGTGGGGCTGGGCTGTGCGCTGGGGTGGTATGGCTGGGCGGTAGTGATATTCGGGGGCTTTGCGGGGCTGCTCCTGGGGGCCCTGTATGGGGTGGGGCTGATGGTGATCCGGAGGGTGGGGCGGCGGGCGACGCTGGCGTTCGGTCCGTTCATGATCGTGGGTGCCTGGGCGGGGGTGGTGTTGGGCGGCTGGGCGGTGGCGTGAGGGCGTGCTGTTGGTGACGGGGAATGACAGGCAGTGATGGCGATGGTGCGGTTCGCGTCAAGTCGATGATGACTTTCCGCAACATTTTTGGACGCTTCTGCGGATGGTGTCCCGATGGTGCGCCATAGGGCTGCTTCTACAGCGTAGGTTCTGTGCTGCCTGGGCTTCGAGGCTTCCGGAGTGGTCGCGCGGGCCCCGACAACCAAGATCAATAAGGGTGTTGCACGTCAGCGCAGTAGGGGCTGTCACCCCTATTGATGCACAGAGCACACCCTCCGACCGGTTATGGTGGAAACCCCCCCTCGGGCCGGTCCGTATCCCCCCCACGGACCGGCCCGTTTTCTTTCGCTCTTGCTTTCCCCTCGCTGTCACTCTCGGTAGGGATCCCTTTGACCTCGGACGGTTGCGCCGGGTATCCGGTTCCGAGCCATCGGGAGGGAGCGGGAGGGATCGGCGAGCCGTAAGGAAATGGCGAAGAACGGTGAAGAACGGCGAAGAAACGGCTAGGAATCGCCGCGTTGCGCCCAGATGTTGACGCCCGCCGCGCTCACCGCGAACGAATCGATCTCGGCCAGCTCCTCCTTGTTCAGCTCCGGAGCGCCGAGCGCCGCCACATTCGCTTCCAGCTGGCCCACGCTGGACGCGCCGATCAGCGCCGAGGTCATCCGCTCGTCCCGCAGCACCCAGTTCAGGGCGAGCTGGGCGAGGGACTGGCCGCGTCGCCGGGCGATGTCGTTGAGGCCGCGCAGACGGCGTACGACCTCCTCGGTGAGCAGCCCCGGGTCCAGCGAGGTGCCCCGGGCGGCACGCGAGCCCGCCGGAATGCCCTGGAGGTATTTGTCGGTGAGCAGCCCCTGCGCCAGCGGCGCGAAGGAGATGCAGCCCATGCCCTCGTCCTCCAGGGTGTCGAGCAGGGCGTCATCCTCCGTCCAGCGGTTGATCATGGAGTAGGAGGGCTGGTGGATGAGGGCGGGTACGCCCATCTCGCGCAGCAGCCGGGCGGCTTCGCGGGTCTGCTCCGAGGTGTACGAGGAGATGCCCGCATACAGCGCCTTGCCCTGCTGGACGGCGGACGCCAGGGCACCCATCGTCTCCTCCAGCGGCGTATGCGGATCAAAGCGGTGTGAGTAGAAGATGTCGACGTAATCGACACCCATTCGGGCCAGCGAGGCATCGAGTGACGAAAGCAGGTACTTCCGCGAGCCCCACTCGCCGTACGGTCCGGGATGCATCAGATAGCCGGCCTTGGTGGAGAGCACCAGCTCATCGCGGTACGGCCGGAAATCCTGGGCCAGCAGCTTGCCGAAGTTCAGCTCTGCGGAGCCGGGTGGCGGGCCGTAGTTGTTGGCCAGATCGAAGTGGGTGACGCCCAGGTCGAAGGCGCGGCGCAGGATCGCCCGCTGCGACTCGAGGGTGCGGTCGTCCCCGAAGTTGTGCCACAGTCCAAGGGAGATGGCGGGCAGCTTGAGACCGCTGCGGCCCGTACGCCGGCACTCCATGGCGGCATAGCGAGTTTCGGTCGCGCGGTAGTGCGAGGGATCGTTCATGACCACTGAGTATCACGGTCCGGTGACAGGCCGAGTTGGGTTCTCGCGACACGCTGGCAGTAATGTGGCGCCCTCACGGGGCGATCGCACTGGCATGGAGGGGCTGGAAAAACGTGAAGCTGCGCGACCTGGTGTACAGGCTCTACGCACGCCGGGTGGAGGGCCGCCTCGACCACGCCCAGGTGCCCAAGCACATCGGGGTCATCCTCGACGGCAACCGCCGCTGGGCGCGTGCGGACGGTCGCACGCTCGAGCAGGGGCACCAGGCCGGCGCCGACAAGATCCATGAGCTGCTCGGCTGGTGCGCCGAGACGGACGTCGAGGTCGTCACCCTGTGGATGCTGTCCACGGACAACCTGGACCGGCCCGCCGACCAGCTGAACCCGCTGCTGGGCATCATCGAGAACACGGTCCGCGGGCTGGCCGTGGACGGGCGCTGGCGCGTGCATCATGTGGGCCAGCTCGATCTGCTGCCGGCCGAGACCCAGTCCGTGCTGAAGGAAGCCGAGCAGGACACGATCGGGGTCGACGGCATACTGGTCAATGTCGCGGTCGGCTACGGCGGCCGACAGGAGATCGCGGACGCGGTGCGGTCCCTGATCCTGGAGGCGGCCGACAACGGCACCTCCTTCGAGGACCTCGCCGAGTCGGTCGATGTCGAGCACATCACCAAGCACCTCTACACGCGCGGCCAGCCCGACCCGGATCTGATCATCCGCACCAGCGGCGAGCAGCGGCTGTCCGGTTTCATGCTCTGGCAGAGTGCGCATTCCGAGTACTACTTCTGCGAAGTCTTCTGGCCGGCTTTCCGGAAGGTCGACTTCCTGCGTGCGTTGCGTGATTATGCGGCGCGCCACCGGCGTTATGGGTACTGATGAACCGGCCGGTGAATCCCTGACAAAACCCGGTGGCATACGGGCTGTTACCGGTTAACCGCAGCATGTGTGCGGGGCGATTGCCGTCCTGTCGTGCTGGTTATGGTCGTTGTTGGGTCAAGCGTTCACCTGCTCGTCGCATATGCCGTTGCATGGTCAAGCGGTTCGGCGGGAATATCCCTTGCAGGCCGACGGCCGGTCCAACGACCGTCGCTCTGCCAGCGAACGGCATGGGGTCGTTCGCCCGGGAGGCCCTTTGCACACGGACGACGACCGTGCGGAGCAGGCGGCACGCGCTGCGGCCCGCACGGACGACGTGGGGGGTCGGCGACCGACCCCTCAAGGGGGCCTGGACCCGGTCCTTTCCCCGCGACACCGTCGCGTCCCATACCTCTCCCCGAGGGGGTTCGTGCACCCAATGGTGACCAGCAAGAAGCGCCGTGAGAACGACCGGCGCACGTTTGTCCTCGACACCAGCGTCCTGCTGGCAGACCCAGGCGCCATCTCCCGCTTCGAGGAGCATGAGGTCGTGCTCCCCGTGGTGGTGGTCACGGAGCTGGAAGCCAAAAGGCACCACCCGGAGTTGGGGTACTTCGCCCGGAAGGCGCTGCGCTCGCTGGATGAGTTCCGGGTGCAGTACGGCCGGCTCGACGCGCCGCTTCCCATCGGCGAGCTGGGCGGGTCGCTGCGGGTCGAGCTCAACCACTCGGACCCGGGCATACTGCCGGTCGGCTTCCGCCTCGGAGACAATGACTCGCGCATCCTCGCGGTCGCCCGCAACCTCCAGGCCGAGGGCTATGACGTCACCGTGGTCTCCAAGGACCTTCCGCTGCGCATCAAGGCGTCGTCGGTGGGGCTGCTGGCCGAGGAGTACCGCGCCGAGCTGGCGATCACCGACTCCGGGTGGACGGGCATGGCGGAACTCGCCATCACCGCCGAGCAGGTGGACGAACTCTTCGCCGACGAGCGCGTGTACGTACCGGAGGCGGCCGAACTGCCCGTGCACACCGGGCTGGTGCTCCAGTCCGAGCGCGGCAAGGCGCTGGGCCGGGTGACGGCGGACGGTTCGGTGCGGCTGGTGCGCGGCGACCGGGAGGCGTTCGGCATCCATGGGCGCAGTGCCGAGCAGCGGGTCGCGCTCGATCTGCTGCTGGACCCGGAGATCGGGATCGTCTCGCTGGGCGGCCGGGCCGGTACGGGCAAGTCGGCGCTGGCGCTGTGCGCCGGGCTCGAGGCGGTGCTGGAACGGCGGCAGCACCGGAAGGTGATGGTGTTCCGGCCGCTGTATGCCGTGGGCGGGCAGGAGTTGGGGTATCTGCCGGGCACCGAGGCGGAGAAGATGAGCCCTTGGGCCCAGGCGGTCTTCGACACCCTGTCGGCGGTGACGACCGCCGAGGTGATCGAGGAGGTGGTGGGGCGGGGCATGCTGGAGGTGCTGCCGCTCACCCACATTCGCGGCCGGTCGCTGCATGACGCCTTTGTGATCGTCGATGAGGCGCAGTCGCTGGAACGCAATGTGCTTCTGACCGTTCTGTCGCGCATTGGGGCCAACTCCCGGGTGGTGCTCACCCATGATGTGGCGCAGCGCGACAACCTCCGGGTCGGTCGCTACGACGGAGTGGTCGCGGTGGTGGAGAAGTTGAAGGGTCACCCGCTCTTCTCGCATGTCACGCTCACCCGCTCGGAGCGGTCGCCGATCGCCGCGCTGGTGACCGAGATGCTGGAGGACGGCCGTATCTGAGGCCGCTCTGGGGGTAGTTGGGCACAGTGCGCGGCAAAGCGAAGGAGCTTAGCCGCGCACTGTGGCGTTCCGCCCGGGTTTCCGGAAATCCTGTTGACTAAACGGGATGTGAGCTTTCCCACGCAACGGGGAATTGCCTCGGAGCCTGCCGTTCGGGCAGAGTCTGGGTCCTGTCAGGCCCCGCATACGGCACTTGCCCCTCCGGGGGCGTGCGGCACCCCAACTGAACAGCGCCGCCGTATGCCGCCCGAGCACCGTGCGGAAGTCCTTCGCTGAAGTGCGTACCGGGCCAGTGCCTCCAGTGACCGGCCGGTCCCGTTTTTCGCGGGCCCGGGCCAGCGGAGGCCAGCGCCAGGGGCACGATTGCGCCCACGAGGTCACCGCTGCGGGCGACGCTGGAAGGAAACCGTGTGAGCCGGATCTCGGTCCGGGGGTTCGCCGTGGCATCCGCCACCGCGGTCACCACCGTAGGCGCCGTCGTAGGTGTTGCCTCGGGCAGCGAGCAGAACCAGACCGGCCAGGTCGAGGCCACCGCCGCCGACACCACGCTCCTTGAGCAAATCCCCGCCGGACAGAGTGCCCAGGTGCAGGCGGCTTCGCTGACCCAGCAGGCGGACACTCAGGTCAGCGTGGCTCAGACGACGGCCAAGCGGGACGCCGAGCAGGCCGCGCGCAAGCAGGCCGCCAAGGACGCCTCCGCCAAGAAGGAGGCCGCGGACGCCGCGAAGGAGAAGGAGGCCGAGGAGAAGGCCGCCAAGGAGCGCGAGAAGAAGGACAAGGAAGAGGCCGTCAGCCGCTCCGCGCGCGCCGACTCCGACTTCCCGGCCAAGGGCTCCTACTCGGTCGCCGAGGTCCAGGCGATCGCCCGGCAGATCGTCCCCGCCGACCAGTACCAGTGCTTCAGCAACATAGTGAACAACGAGAGCACCTGGGACTACACCGCCACCAATGCGTCCTCCGGCGCCTATGGACTGGTCCAGGCGCTTCCGGGCTCCAAGATGGAGTCGGCGGGCTCCGACTGGCGGACCAACCCGGCCACCCAGATCAAGTGGGGCCTCAGCTATATGAACGAGCGGTACAGCAGCCCCTGTGGGGCGTGGTCGTTCTGGCAGGCCAACAACTGGTACTAGACGCGTCGATGTCTTCGCAAAGCCCCCGCCCACCTCTGGTGGCCGGGGGCTTTGTCGATCTTCTGGGACGAAACCTTTCGCCCTTGACCGGCCGGGTCCAGGTACCGTCGTGGGGGATGACTCGGGGGCCGGTGTCTGAGTGCGGCTTCGTTGCGTGCGGGGGTTGAGGAAGAGAAATGTCCAAATTGCCACAATGGCTCGGTGGCTTGGGTGCGGGGCTGACCCGGCTCGGCCGACGGCTGGAGGAACGCCAGGCGGGCGCGCCCGCCTCGGCGGACGTCCCCGAGCCGGTGAGCGTGCCCGTGCTCGCGGGCACCACGGCAGCGGCGGCCGAGCCCCCCGTCGCGGCCGTGCCCGAGCAGGCCGTGCCCGAGCAGACGGCGGCCGAGCCCGGGCCCGGCGGTGGCCTCCCGGAGCAGGCTGCGTCCGAACAGGCCACCGCCGGGCCGGGGCAGCCGTCCGCGCGGCCGGAGCCGGCCACCGTGGTCCCCTGGGGCATGCGGGTCGCGGCCGAGGTGGGCTGGCGGCTGCTGATCCTGGCCGGGGTGCTGTGGGTGCTGATGCGGGTGATCAGCGCCGTGCAGCTGGTGGTGCTCTCCTTTGTCGCGGGCCTGCTGATCACGGCACTGCTTCAGCCCACCGTTGCCATGCTCAAGCGCAAGGGGGTGCCCCGGGGGCTGGCCACGGCAATGACCTTTGTCGCCGGCTTCGTGGTCATGGGGTTGGTCGGCTGGTTTGTGGTGTGGCAGGTGATGGACAACGCCGAGCACCTTTCCCACCAGGTACAGAAGGGCCTCGCCAATCTCAAGGACTGGCTGCGCACCAGCCCGTTCCATGTCACTCAGGAACAGATCGACAAGATCGCGGACAACCTCAGCAAGGCCATCGGCTCCAATACCCAGGAGATCACCTCGGCCGGCATAGAGGGCGTACAGGTCATCATCGAGTCGCTGACCGGCATCCTGCTCGCGATGTTCACCACCCTCTTCCTGCTCTATGACGGCCCCAAGATCTGGAGTTGGCTGCTGAGGCTGGTGCCGAGCGAGGCGCGGGAGGGCGTGGCGGGCGCGGGCCCGCGCGCCTGGGCGACGCTGACCGCCTATGTGCGCGGCACGGTGATAGTGGCCATGATCGACGCGATCTGCATCGGCGTAGGGCTGTACTTCCTCGATGTGCCGATGGCCGTGCCGCTGGCCGTCTTCATCTTCCTCTTCGCCTTTATCCCGCTGGTCGGAGCCGTGGTCTCCGGGGCACTGGCGGTGGTGGTGGCGCTGGTGACCGAGGGCGTGTTCACCGCGACGATGGCACTGGTGGTGGTGCTCGCGGTGCAGCAGATCGAGGGCCATGTGCTGCAGCCGTTCATCCTCGGCCGCGCGGTGCGGGTCCACCCGCTGGCGGTGGTGCTCGGGGTGGCGGCCGGCGGGATGGTCGCGGGCATCGGCGGCGCGGTGGCGGCGGTGCCGCTGGTGGCGGTCACCAATACGGTGGTCGGCTATCTACGGGCGTATGCCAAGGGCGAGCAGCCCAGTTGAGACGCGCGACGGCCCGCCGACCGGATGGTCGGCGGGCCGTCGCGTACGTGTTGGCGTCGGGCGCATGCCTCAGTCGTTCAGCGCGGCCTCGGCGTCGAGGGTGGCACCGACGGCCTGGAGCACCGCGGCGATCTTGAACGCCTCCTGGATCGTCTCCCGGCTCACCCCGGCCTTGCGGAGCACCTGCTCATGCGAGTCCAGGCACATGCCGCAGCCGTTGATGGCGGAGACGGCCAGCGACCACAGCTCGAAGTCGACCTTCTCCACGCCCGGGTTGCCGATGACGTTCATCCGCAGGCCCGCGCGCAGGTTGCCGTACTCCGGGTCCGACAGCAGATGCCGGGTGCGGTAGTAGACGTTGTTCATCGCCATGATGGCGGCGGCGGACTTGGCGGCGGTGTACGCCTCCGGGGAGAGGCTGGTCTTCGCCTCGGGCTCCAGCGCGCGCAGCACGATCGGCGAACGGGTCGCGATGGCGCAGGCGAGGACGGTGCCCCACAGCTGCTGCTGCGGGAGATCGGAATTGCCGATCACCGAACCGAGGTTGAGCTTGAGGTCCTTGGCGTAGTCCGGTATCGCGGACTTCAGGTCGTCGAGAGCCATGTGGGATCAGCTCACTCGCCCGAGAGGAGGGCGACCGGGTCCAGGGTGGACTCGCCCTTGTTCCAGTTGCAGGGGCACAGCTCGTCGGTCTGCAGGGCGTCGAGGACCCGCAGGACCTCCTTGGGGTTACGGCCCACGGAACCGGCGGTCACCATGACGAACTGGATCTCGTTGTTGGGGTCCACGATGAAGACGGCGCGCTGGGCGTAGCCGTCCTCGCCCTCGACACCACAGGCCTGCATCAGTTCGTGCTTGGCGTCGGCCAGCATCGGGAAGGGCAGGTCACGCAGGTCGGCGTGGTCCTTGCGCCAGGCGTGGTGGACGAACTCCGAGTCGCCGGAGACGCCGAGGATCTGGGCGTCGCGGTCGGCGAACTCGTCGTTCAGCTTGCCGAACGCGGCGATCTCGGTCGGACAGACGAAGGTGAAGTCCTTGGGCCAGAAGAAGACGACTGACCAACCGTTCTTCTGGTCCTCCGAGCTGTACTCCTTGATCTCCAGCTTGTCATCGGACGGGCCTTCCACGCCCATGAGCTTCCAAGCGGGGAACTGGTCGCCGATAGTGAGCATCGGGGGGTGCCTCCAAGACTGAGGGGATTGGATGACCCTCACCGTGCCACACATCCATTGATCCAGAGAAATCAGTGATCAAGGTGATGGTGATAGGAATTTCCTATCAAATGACGAAGCCCCTACCCGCGTGGGCGCAGGTAGGGGCTTTCGTGGCTTATCACCTCCCATCGTCGGGCGTTTGCCGAATCGGGGGACGGTTCTCGTAACCGGGCTTGCGGGTTCCGCAGGTGCGGGTGCGCTTGAGGCTGATCATGCGCTCACCCCCATGCGGCGGGCGTGCTGCGTGAAGTGGTCGTTGGGGTACCGGTACGGGGGTACTCAACGCCGATTTCGGCGAACGCGGCGGCGTACCAGCGGTCACGCCGTTGCAGAGTGAGCCCTTGCACCTCTTCGGCGTGGAAGATGGCGCGCGCTTGGGCACTGCTCGGGCCGCTCCACCCCTTCTCCCACGGGGAGATCGGGACGGGAGCGACAGCGGCGGGGATGGTCGGCGCCGTGCTGGCAGCTGCTTGGCAGCAGCAACCGGAGGGCCCAGTTGAAGGCGCGGACGCCTTGACGTCAACTTACGTAAAAGCTTGTAAAGGCACGTCTGAGAACATGGCTTGACGTGGCTCTATGTGCGTTGCTGTCGAGCTGACGCTAATGTCGTCGGATGCAGTACGGGCCAGATGCGCGAATCATTCGGGATGCCCCCGAGCCGCCTTTTCAGCAGCTGGCGGGCATTCTCCGTGCACGCACCCAGCGTGGGGACTGGAAGCCGCGTCGGCCGATCTCGTCCGAGACTCGGCTGTGCGAAGAGTACGAGCTGTCACGTCCGACGGTCCGCCGGGCGATTGCCGCCCTGGTAGCCGATGGCGTGCTGTTCGTCGTCCCGCAACGTGGTACGTACGTCGTGGAGTTGGATGATCCCGCTGAGAACGGTCAAACAGGGGCAAAGTAGGGCCTGATGATTGCCGGGTGAGAACTCCCGTGCTGCGCGTAAATAGCGGAGACCCCGCCCACGTGCCTTGGGGGGAAGCGCGTGAGCGGGGCATAATTTGCCCGGGGAGAGCGGCAGTTCCGTCAAGGGTTGATCGTGAAGGAGACGCCGCAGTTTCCGCATTCGCAGTACGCTGAACCGTCTTCCTGCGGATACACGGTGACTTTGTCGCTTCCGCAGCCTGGGCACTGCATGGCTACTCCTAACGCGTGGTCACTGGAAGATCGTATGCGCGGCCTGGCAATTCGGTTCCTCGCACATGACAAGCACACCAAGAGTGCCCTGGTCATGAACTGAGACCCGCGCGGTGTCACACACCCTGCACCTGAGCTTTCCTTGTGACCCCAGGTGCGCCCTGGCCCTGGCGTCGGTCCGCTTCGTGATTTCGAGCTTTGCCATTTCTGCTCCCGCTGTCATCTGGGCCCGTGCCTGATGATGCATGGTCCCGCATCGGGCACCTGCTTGTACTCCCTTCCGAAGAGCCATCGGGGGTGGCCCCGTCCGGCCGCTGGACCTCACATCTGACGACCGGACGGGCGTTCGTAACACGGGGTCCCTCCCCGCGCCGTAGTGCGATGGCGCAACCCGCCCGGCCGCCGACCGTCACGTAGAGGCGACCGGGCGGGGGCCTGGTGCCTGCCCCTCAACTGGGGTGTGTGACGTCCTGTCAGTGAAGGGGCAGGAGTCTAGAGACTGGCCTAGCTGCTGACAGCCAGCCAAACCACGAAGCCGCACAAGGCCAGGAGTCCGCTGACGACCAGAATGCCGATACTTCTTGGCCAATCCACCTGTAGGGATATGCGGAGGTCTATTTGGCGTTGTTGGGTCACTGCGGCGGCTCACCGTGAGCGCGCTCAGAGTGCGCCGAGAGCGCGTCGGCGAACTTCCGTCCTGCTTCGTCGTCCCCACGCGCACTCGCGTTGTCCCGAGCTCTGATCAGACCGACGCATGTACGGCACGCCACCATGCGAACGGACCCGCGAGCGGACGTGTGCGGCGCGGAGACAACCGGCGGCAAGGGGGGCAGTTGGACGATGGGCCGGGGGCCGATCACGCGCACCCCCCGGGCAGCACGGCCAGCGACCGAGCCTGTGTTGCGCACTCCGTACCTCGGCTCTCAACGCGCCGTGCGCACCCGCAGGGCGGGAAGGAGCTGCCCACCTCTGATCCCCCTTGGTCTCCTTGATCACCGCCACATGCGTGATCGGCCCCCAGGTGTGCCCATTGTCTCGCGACACCCGCATCGTCATCTTCCCTGGCGCCCGTACGCCGTTGCTCTGTCTTGTCATCTGTTCGAGCCTCCGTGTGTCCCGACCGTCCGGGTCGGGCATCAACCGTGAGGCCTAGCTTCCAACCGCCCGGCTGTGCTGACCAGGCTATTTTGTAGTCCAACTGCATTTGGAATAAGTGGAGTTGAACGTATGGGCGATCCGGAGTCGCCTGCCGAGACCTTGGGGCAAGAGATCAGGTATGCCCGCGAAGCGCGCGGATGGTCACAAGCGAAGCTTGCCGACAAGCTGTGCTGCCAACAGCCGTACGTCAGCAAGGTGGAACGAGGGGCGCAGCTGGCCAGCGCGACGTTCGCCGAACAGTGCGACAGAGTGTTCGGCACGCCGGGCGTGTACGCGCGTATGCACCGGCGAGCAGCCGATAACCGCTATCCATCCTGGTTCGTGTCCTACCTCCGGCTGGAGCGCGAGGCGGTGACCATCTGTGACTACTCAGCCGTGTTCGTCATGGGCGTACTGCAAACTGCGGAATATGCGGCGGCTGTCAACCGCGCAGCGAACCCACGCGAGACGGAAGCTGAGATCAAAGCTCGTGTGGAGCTGCGCATGCAGCGGCGCGAGATTTTCGAGAGCAACGTTCCCTCGCTGCTATGGGTGATCCTGCATGAGGCAGTCCTACGCACTGTCGTGGGTGGGCCCGAAGTCATGCGGGGGCAGCTTGGGTACCTGCTCGCAGCGTCGGTCTCCCCACATCGCCATTCAGGTTCTTCCGTTCGGTGTGGGCGCCCCGACACGAGGAGGGTCGTTCAACCTGCTGACACAGCAGGACGGAAAGATCATCCTGTACGAGGAGACTTACGAGCGAGGGTTGGTGGACGACTCGGCGGAAGCGGTCGCCGAAGCGCAGGCAGCGTACGAGCGCTTACGCGCAGACGCCCTGTCGCCTGCTGACTCTCTGGCCCTTATCCGGCACGTTATGGAGGCGTACACCCAATGAGCACCACCCCGGACCTGTCCCGCGCGATATGGATAAAGTCCAGCTATAGCCAAGGAAACAACGGACAGTGCGTCGAATGGGCCCCCGCGTTCGCTTCTGACATCGCCCCTGTCCGTGACAGCAAAGCGCCGCACGGTCCTACCCTGACCTTCCCGGCGTTGTCCTGGTCCACGTTCGTGAGTGGCGTCAAGGGCAGGGAATTCCCAAGCCTTTGAGCCCCTCACCTCAGCCATAGTGCGGCCCGCAGGCGCCTGGCGGGCCCCTTGCCTCCCGGCGCCTGAGCGCCCCCGCCGGAGGCATTTCCCTGACGGTCGGGCGGCCGTCTTACCTGTGGGCACGGGTCGGCGGGGTAATCGCCGTGGTGTGCACACCGTGAGTGACTCGTTACCCAACATCGTTGCATATAGCACGCGTTGAGTGATTGGGTGTGCGTGACGAGTGACATGTGTGATGCATGTGAGTGACGATCGGAGGGGAGTGGACGTGGATGCGGTGCCGTGGAGTGATGACGGTATGTGGGTGCGAGGTGTGGACTACATCGCAGGGTGGCAGGACGCGCATGATGCGGCGTCTCAGCTCAACCAGGCGGCGGCGCGGGCTGGTTCGGCGCGTGAGGTGATCCGGGCGTCTGCGCATACAGGGCCTCGTGGTGAGGGTGTGGTGTGGCTGAGTCCGGATGCCGTCCGTCTGCTGATCGAACTGGCCTGGGGCGCTGAATTACCTGTTTCGCACGGTAGTTGACGGATAGCTGCACACGGAGAGGGGGCCTCGGATGGGCCGGTATGGCCGGACGTGGCGGACGCGATCGGGTGGCAAGGTGCACATCTCCGTGGACAGGCGGGGGATTCAGTGGGTGGTCTGCTCGGAGTGTCCGCGTCCGATGATGGTGACAGGGGCGTTTGTTGATCCGGATGCGGTGGCCCGGCGTCATGCGGAGACGTGCCGGGCGTAGTCAGCGGAGTTCTGTGCAGCGTGGGCCGGGCGGTTTGTCGTCCGGCCTTGTGCGTGCTGATCGCTGGTTTGGCTTGGACCTCGATGCGCCAGCCGGCGGTGACTCCGCTGGCTGGCTGAAGGCCCGTTGGCCGTGGCCGTCGTATCGCGGGCTGACGGCGGCCTGATGCGCGACGTGTGCACGCGACCATTGCGGCGTCCGTGCCGTGGGGCTGCGCTTGACGGGCGAGTTACGCCCCGGCTGGTCGTAGCAGCGGGTGAGCTTCGTGCGGTCAAGGATGCGTCGGGAGTGGGGCGGTGTCGCCCGGACGGGACCGGCCGGAGGCCGCAGCCCGGCCGGGGCGGCATGGCCGCCCGGCGCGCCAACGGCGCGCCCTTGAGGAAGTAGAGAAGATTTACACGGATGGGCGGCCTTGGCGGGTGCGCTTGGCGGGGGCCTTCTGGGCCGTGATCCGGTAGGCGAACCGGGCCTTCGCGGCGGGGGCGTGCGTTTCCTCGCACATGAGTGGTTGGTCGTCGGTGCCGTAGGTGATGCGGTAGGTCACGAGGATGGGGCTTGAGTTGCTCAGGCTCAGCGTCTCCCGCTCGTCCGGCAGTGGCGCGCGTGCGGTGACGAACTCTGTCTTCTGTCAGAAGAAGACGACCTTCCACTTGCCCTCATGGGTCTTGTGGTTGATCTGCGCGAAAGCCTTGTCCGCGTCGAGGTCCACACAGGCGGTCAGGTCGAACTCGGGGAACTTGTCACCGACAGTGAGCCCGCGCTCTCCTTGCAGCGAAGAAAATCCCGGTTTGCGGGATTTCCTGGGGGTTGGACGGGCTCCACCCTGCCGCAGCAGGTATTGATAGCGGAAATAGCTAAACTGAGTGAACTTGATCGGAGGTGCTTATCTATGTCTGCCATGCCCTCGGGGAAGATCCCGTCCGCCGGACCCCGCCGACCCAGCTTTGCGCAGCTGCGCGCGTTCGCGGCGGTCGCCGAGCACCTGCACTTCCGTGACGCGGCCGCCGCGCTCTCGGTGAGCCAGCCCGCGCTCTCCGGGGCCATCGCCGCGCTGGAGGAATCGCTGGACATTCAGCTTTTCGAGCGTACGACGAGAAAGGTGCTGCTCAGTCCCGCGGGTGAGCGGCTGGCCGCCCGGGCCCGTACGGTCCTGGACGCAGTGGACGCCTTGATGGAGGAGGCCGAGGCGGCCCGGGCGCCCTTCACCGGTGTGCTGCGGCTCGGCGTCATCCCGACCGTGGCCCCCTATCTGCTCCCCACGGTGCTGCGCCTGGTGCACGACTCCTATCCCGACCTGGATCTCCAGGTCCACGAGGAACAGACCTTCTCGCTGCTGGACGGACTCACCTCGGGGCGGCTGGACCTGCTGCTGCTCGCGGTGCCCGTGGGCGCGCCCGGCATCACCGAACTCCCGCTCTTCGACGAGGACTTCGTGCTGGTCACGCCGTGTGACCACTGGCTGGCCGGGCGCGTGGACATCCCGCGCGCCGCGCTGCGCGAGCTGGATCTGCTGCTGCTGGACGAGGGGCACTGCCTGCGCGATCAGACGCTCGACATCTGCCGCGAGGCGGGCCGGGTGCCGGGCGCTCCGGTGACCACCAGTGCGGCGGGCCTGTCGACCCTGGTCCAACTGGTGGGCGGCGGGCTCGGGGTGACACTGCTGCCGCGCACGGCGGTCCGGGTCGAGGCCGGGCGCAGCGACCGGCTTGCCACCGGGTGCTTCGCCGATCCCGCGCCCTCGCGGCGGATCGCGCTGGCGATGCGGGCGGGCGCGGCGCGGCAGGGGGAGTTCGAGGAGTTCGCTCAGGCGCTGCGGGGGGCGCTGGGGAAGCTGCCGGTGCGGATCGTGCGGTGAGGGAGGTCAGTCGTCGGGGCTGGCGGGCTTGAGCTGGAGGAGGGTGTCCACGGAGAGTTCGACCTCGGCTCCGATGGAGGCGGGGAGTGCGAAGGTGGTGCCGGGGGCGTGGACGGCGTGCTCGTACTCGCCGTTGTGCGGGTCGGCCAGGACGTGGACGCGCTGGTGTTTGCGGTCGACGATGACGTAGACCGGGATGTTCGCTTCGGCATACAGGGCGACTTTGGTCTTCAGATCCGTCGCATAGTTGGCCGCGGTGACCTCGAGCACCATGCGGAAGACGGCCGGGTCGTAGCAGTTGTACCTGATCAGGTGGTCCTCGATGTCCGCGTTGACCACGGCGAGATCGGGGATCGCGAAGTCGTACTCGCCTGAGGGGAGCCACAGGCCGATGGCCTGGAGCACGCTGGACTCTCCATCGTGCAGCCCGGCGGCGAGGAGGGTGAACATGATGTCGGTCAGTGTCACCCCGTGGTCGGCGTCCGCAAGCGGGGCGACGGTGATCTCTCCTCCGAGGATCTCAACGCGGAAGCCGGGGAGCCTGTCGGAGATGTGGTCGGCTGCTTCGAGGAGTGGGTACTGCTCTCCGTGCTCTGCTGCTGTGGCGCGCATGGAGCGCACCCTCGCAGGCTGGACCGTTCGATCGGGTCCCATGCGGGCATGTTCACCCGTGAGTGGGCTCACTCCGTGCGCAGCCCGTCCGGCCGCATCATCCGTACCAGCGGCGGCAGGCTGATCAGGGTGACCAGGGCGATGACGGCCGTACCCGTGCCGATCATCGGCAGGAAGGCCCACCAGTCCCGGACGTCCTTATTGCCCAGCCGGAGCATGGACCAGCCGAGTGTGAGACCGCCCGCGACCGCGACGGCCATGCCGAGCGCCATCGGGATGGCCGTCTGCCAGAGCACCGACCAGGCGAGGGCGCGGCGGCGGGTGCCGAAGGCGACCAGGACGGACAACAGGCGCTTGCGCTCGCGCAGTTGCTCAAGGGTGGTGACGAGCAGGCTTGCGCCGATCAGGGTGAGGGTGCCCACGGCGCCGATGAGCAGGCCCCTTTCGATGGCGGCGTAGTTGCCGTCCTTCTGCACCCCGACCAGGCGATAGACGTGCATGGCCGGGTTGACACGGGCGATGGTGTTGCGGACGCGTTCGGGAGCGTCCGGGCTGTTGGGTGCGAACTTGACGGCCAGCTCGGTGCTGGGGGTTGGCATCCTGGCGACGTCGATGGCGGACGGGGTGACCAGCACTCCCGGGCGGTGCTCCCCGACCGGGTCGGGTCGGGTGTGGGCGGTGCGCGCCGATGGGGGGACGGTCCAGAAGTAGGCGGCGGGTCGCGGCCGGCCGTTGGGGACGAAGCTGTCCATCTTCAGCTTGGTGCCTGGCGCGGGCATCAGTCGTGGGTTTGTGTCCGGCGAGCGGGCGAGGAATGTGTCGCCCTCCCGGCATGAGTCCAGGCTGGCCAGTTCGCGCAGGGTGGCGCAGTCGCCGACGATGAGCTTGGAGTACTGCTCGGCGTTGCCGTCCCTTCCGGCGCTTTGTGTCACATAGCCGGTCACGGCCTCGACGCCCGGTGTGGAGCGGAGTCCGCTGACATAGCGGTGGACTTCCGAGGGCGGGCCACCGCTCTGCGAGCCCCTCAGCTGTGAACGGCTCACGGGTTGCGCCGGCGACCCCTCGAAGTCGCCCTCGACCCCGGTGAGCATCATCTGCATGGCGATTGCCCCGGCCACGGCGACGGTGATGCCGCTGACCGCGCGGGCCGCCGGGCCGCTGCTCAACTGGAGGCGGCGGACGGCGAGTTGCAGGGGCACCGGGCCGCCCCGGAAGCGGGCGACGACGGCCTCGACCAGCCAGGGCAGTACGGCCGTGACCCCGATCAGCAACAACACCGCACCGGCGCCGACCTGGAAGGTGTTGGGTGCGCCGGTGTTGGAGTCCCCGGCCGCGCGGCCGAACAGCGGGATCAGCAGGGCGAGTCCCGCCGCCGGGATCAGCAGCCGCCACCACAGCCGGCGGCGCCGGGGGACGGCGCTGCGCACCACGCCCAGCGGCTCGATGGCGATGCCGCGCAGCGCGGCCTGGGTGACGAGGATGGCGCAGGCGGGTACGGCCAGCACGATCAGTACGGTGAGCCAGGGGCTGGGCACGATGTCGGAGGGAAAGACGCTGGTGTCGCGGATGGTGATGGTGTCGGCGAGCTGCCGGACGAGCAGGAAGACCAGGGCGCCCACGGCCAGTCCCAGTACCGCCCCGCACAGCGCCTCACCGGCCGCGATCCGCCGGACCGTATTGCTGTCCGCGCCGATCAGCCGCAGCGCGGCGAGCCGGCGGTCGCGTCGCTCGCCGCCGAAGCGGACGGCGGTGGCGATAAAGGCACCGACCGGGATGAGCAGGACGACGCACACCATGACGAGCAGCACGATAAGCACCGGGTTCAGCGGGATGTCCGGTTTCGCGAAGCCGAAGTGGTCGATGCGGCGGGCTCCGGTCTCGATGGAGATCCGGTCGCTGCCCGCGTAGTAGAAGAGCTCATTGGGGCCGATGAGCCCCGAGTTCTCGATGGTGCCCACGGTGCGGTAGTTGAGCCGCTCGCGGAGCAGCTTTCCGTCGGTGGAGCTCAACAGCCGGTCGAGGGCGGGGGACACTGCCATCTCGCCCTGGCCGGGCAGGGACTTCAGCCCGGGCGGTACCGGTGCCTTCGGTCCCTCGGGCCGCAGCAGGGTGCCGGCGATGGACTGTTCGCGGTAGTCGGTGTCGGCTCGGTCGTAGAGGAGGGTGCCGCTGCCGCGCGGGATGTTCTTGGGCCCGTTTGGCGATCCCCACGGGCTCTCCACCGACCGGGCGCTCTCGCGGTGGTCGCGCTCGCTCAGCATCTGCGGCACCGAGGCCGCGATCATCAGCAGTGCCACCCCCAGCCCGACGCCGGCCGCGGTGAGCGCGGTGCGCAGCCAGCCCTCGCGGCCGCCGATGACCGCGAACCTGGCGCCCATGGCCAGGTCGCGGAGCCGGCCGGCCGGGCCGGTGGGCGGCTTGGGCTCGGTCACCGGGTGCCTGCCATGTCGCGGGCCTTGCCGTCCCGTACCACGACCTCGCGGTCGGAGTAGGCGGCGACCCGTGCCTCATGGGTGACCAGGACCACGGCCGCCTGGGTGTCCCGCGCGGCCTCGGTGAGCAGTTGCATCACGCGCTCGCCGTTGAGGGAGTCCAGGGCGCCGGTCGGCTCGTCGGCGAAGATCACCCGCGGTGCGGTGACCAGGGCGCGGGCGACCGCGACCCGCTGCCCCTGGCCGCCGGATATCTCGCCGGGCCGCTTGGCCCGGATGTCGTCGACCTCCAGCCGCTCCAGCCAGGTACGCGCCTGGGCCTCGGCGTCCTTGCGGCCCCGGCCGGCCAGCCGCAGCGGCAGGGCGGTGTTCTCGGCACAGGTCAACTCCGGTACGAGCTGCCCGAATTGGAAGACAAAGCCGAACTCGCCGCGGCGCAGGGCGCTGCGCTGGGCGTCCGGCATGTCCGAGAGGCGGCGGCCGTCGTAGGTCACCGTGCCCGCGTCCGGGCGCACGATGCCGGCCAGGCAGTGCAGCAGGGTCGACTTGCCGGAGCCGGACGGGCCCATGACGGCGACCACCTCGCCGGGGCGGATGGAGAAGTCGGCGCCGTCCAGCGCGGGCGTCGGGCCGTAGGACTTGCGCAGACCGTCCGCGGTCAGCAGGGAGCCGTTGGGTGTCATGCGCCCACCTCCTTCGCCAGCTGTCCCAGCCGGGCAGCGGTCAATTCCAGCCAGCGCAGATCGGCTTCCAGGTGGAAGAGGGCGTGATCGCAGATCAGCTGGTCGGCGAGGTCGCCGGTGCGCTTGCGCTGGGTGAGCTCGCGCATCAGCCGCAGGTGCTCGGAGCGCTGGGCGTCCAGCAGGCCGTTGGCGTCCCGCCCGGTGAGCAGGGCGAGGACGACCTTGGTGTAGAGGGTGGACTGGAGGTACGGCTCGGGCTTCTCCGGCTGGGTGAGCCAGTGCTCGACATCGGTGATCCCGGCGTCGGTGATGGCGTAGCGCTTGCGGTCCGGGCCGCCGCCCTGCTCGATGCCGTCGACCTCGACCAGGCCGTGCTTCAGGAGTCTCGACATGGTCGAGTAGACCTGTCCGTAGTGCAGCGGGCGGTCGTGGCCGAAGCGTTCGTCGAAGGCCCGCTTGAGGTCGTAGCCATGGCGCGGGCCGGACTCCAGAAGTCCGAGCAGCGTGTGTCCGATTGACATGCCGAACACTGTACACCACGTGTATACGCGTCATGTATAGATGTAGTGCATAGTTGGCTGGAAGCGGCTGGAACCAGTCAGTCTGGCCCCTCGGGCCCCTCGGGCTTCGGTGGCCGGCCGGGCCTGCGCATGGCGCCGGCGTCCCTGGGCAGCCGCCCGGCCTCGGCGAGGGCCTTGCGCAGCAGGAACTCGATCTGGGCGTTGGTGCTGCGCAGCTCGTCCCCCGCCCAGCGCGCCAGGGCGTCATGGACGAGCGGATCGAGCCGCAGCAGCACCTGCTTGCGCTGCCGCGGCCGTCCGGTGGCGGGCGGTTCGTCGGTCACTGGTACAGCGTGCCGGTGTTGAGGACCGGCTGTGCGGCCCGGTCCCCGCACAGCACCACCATCAGATTGCCGACCATGGCCGCCTTGCGCTCCTCGTCCAGGGTCACGATGTCCTGCTCGCTGATCCGGGCCAGGGCCTGCTCGACCATGCCGACCGCGCCTTCGACGATCAGCCGGCGGGCCGCGACGACCGCGCCGGCCTGCTGCCGCTGGAGCATGGCCGCGGCGATCTCGGGGGCGTAGGCGAGGTGTGTGAAGCGCGATTCGACGATGCGCACTCCGGCTGCCTCGACCCGGGCGTGCAGCTCGACGGCGAGCTTCTCGGTGATCTCCTCGGCGTTCCCGCGCAGCGACAGGGCATCCTCGTCGTGGGCGTCATAGGGGTACTCGATGGCGATGTGACGTACCGCTGCCTCGGTCTGGGTGGCGACGAACTCCTGGAAGTCGTCCACCTCGAACAGTGCCTGCGCGGTGTCCTCGACCTGCCAGACCACCACCGCGGCCAGCTCGATCGGGTTGCCATAGGCGTCGTTCACCTTCAGCACGGCCGTCTCGTGGTTGCGCACCCGGGTGGAGAGCTTCCGGCGGCTGGTGAACGGGTTGACCCAGCGCAGGCCCTCGGTGCGGATGGTGCCCCGGTAGCGGCCGAAGAGCTGGACGACGCGGGCCTCGCCGGGGGCGATGGTGTTCAGCCCGCACATCGCGATAAACGCGGACAGGGCGAGCAGGACGCCGCAGGCGATCAACGCGGCGGCCACACCGGAGTTCCCGTCGGAGCCCAGCTTGGCACCCAGGGCGACGACGCCCGCGCCGAGCAGCAGCCCGATCAGCCCGAGCAGCAGGGCGAGGCCGCCGCCGATGTCCCGGGCCGGAATCTCCCGGATCCGCGGGCGCGGTGCGGTGGTGTCCGACGCCTGGTCGGAGCGTGTGTCGGGCATGGTGGATCCCCCTTGAAAGCGCCTATCAAAGTGATAGCAGTTTATCGGCCCTGTACGGTTTCCGCATCGCGCCGTACCCGGGCCCGTCCCCCGGGGTGCTGTATGTCACGTACGCCAAAGCCTTGATCGATGGGCTTTTCGTGGCAGTTGCGGTGTTAGCTTCGTGAGCTGATTCGGGGGCGGAGACGGAACTGGAGCTACGGGAGAGATGGGCCGAGCGGAAGCACGACGGGCGCAAAAGAAGGGCCGCGGCCGCAGCGCAAGAGGCAGGAAGCCCAAGAAGACAGGCATACGCCGCTTCTTCACCTGGAAGAAGCTGCTCGCCTACTTCTTTGGCGTCATAGCCCTCGGGGTCGGCGCCTTTGTAGCGCTGTATCTGTATGTGGACATCCCGAAGAACCCGAACGCCGCAGCCGTTGCGCAGGGCAACACCTACCAGCTGCCCGGCGGCAAGGTCATCGCGCGCGACGGGGTGAACCGCGAGATCGTCCCCATCGAGAAGATCCCCAAGAAGGTTCAGAACGCCGTAGTCGCCGCCGAGAACAAGGACTTCTGGTCCGACCCCGGTGTCGACGTCATGGGCACCACCCGTGGCCTCCTCAACACGGTGATGGGCCGCGGCAAGCAGGGTGGCTCGACGATCACCCAGCAGTACGTCAAGAACTACTACCTGGACCAGCGGCAGACCATCACCCGCAAGGCCACGGAGCTGATCATCTCGCTCAAGCTCCAGAAGAACTACTCCAAGGAAGACATCCTCGCGGGCTATCTGAACACCAGCTACTTCGGGCGCCACGCCTATGGCATCCAGGCCGCCTCCCGCGCGTACTTCAACAAGGACCTCGACAAGCTCACCACCGAGGAATCCGCCTACCTCGCCGCGCTGTTGCAGGCCCCCAGCCAGTACGACGTGGTCATGGGCACTGATACGGGCAGGAAGAATGCCATCGCGCGCTGGAACTATGTCCTCGACAAGATGGTCGAGATGGACTGGATCAAGCCCGGCGAGCGCAAGAACATGCAGTTCCCGTTGAAGGACGTCATCACGCCCAAGGCCGGTGCGGGGCTCACGGGCCAGTACGGGTATCTGAAGGCGCTGGCCGAGGATCAGGCCAGCCAGGCGCTCAAGAAGCAGAACAAGCGCCTCGCCGACGGTGGTTACACCATCACCCTGAGTATCGACCCCAAGAAGCAGGCGGCGCTGGAGAAGGCGGTCAAGGAGCAGCTGACCGATCAGCTCAGCCCCAAGACCCGCAAGGTCGACAGAAGCGTCCAGACCGGCGCCGTCTCGGTGAACCCGAAGAACGGCAAGATCGTGGCGCTGTACGGCGGCGAGAGGCTCGACAAGCACTGGACCAACAACGCCACGCGCTCGGACTACCAGCCGGGTTCCACCTTCAAGCCGCTCATCTACACCTCCGCGCTGGAGAATGGGTCGAAGACCCAGAAAGACGAGCCGATCAACGCCAACACGATCTACGACGGCACCAACCAGCGGCCGGTGGTGGGGCCCAATGGTGACGGGTACGCCCCCGAGAACGAGGATCACCACAACTACGGCCCGATCCCCGTCCAGCGGGCGATGAACAACTCGGTCAACTCGGTCTTCGCGCAGATGGCCGTGGACGTCGGCCTGAAGGACGTCAAGAAGACCGCCCTCTCCATGGGCATGGTCGATGACGAGAAGCGCGGCTTCACCGCCACCCCCGCCCTGGCGCTCGGTTCCATGGGTGCCAGTCCGCTGGAGATGGCCAGTGCCTACGCCACGCTGGACAACCACGGCAAGCAGGTCGTCCCGAGCATCCTCGAGTCCGTGAGCCGGGGGACCGAGAAGATCGACTTGCCCAGCGCGATCGGTGACGAGGTCGTCAGCCGCAACAGCGCCGACGGCACCACCGCCCTGATGAAGGGTGTGGTCGAAGGCGACGAGGGCACGGGCCAAGAGGTGCGCAACGACCGGTATGAGGTGGCGGCCAAGACGGGTACCGCCGACTACGACATGGCCGCCTGGTTCGCGGGCTACACCCCCGACCTGGTCACCACGGTCGCCCTGTTCGGTGAGGAGGGCACCGGCGGCAAGCACGTCAAGCTCTATGGCCTCGGCTCCGATGACCCGACCAAGCGCGTCAACGGTGGTGGCCCCCCGGCCAAGATCTGGAACGCCTACACCAAGGCCGCCCTCGGCGACGACTCCACGCCCAAGTTCGACCTGCAGACCAAGGACGAGGCGGGATCGAACGCCGTCCCCTCGGCCCCGCCGTCGGCCTCGCCCAGCACCGAGCCGTCGCACTCCCCGCCACCCTCGCGTAGCCCGTCGACGCCGCCGTCCACGCCGCCCCCGACGCGCCCGACTGAGCCGTCCACGCCGCCCACGCGGCCGTCGCACAGCCCGCCGCCGACCAAGCGTCCTCCGACGAACGAACCGTCGACTCCTCCGATCCCGGACCCGAACAACACCGACGGGCCCGATCCCGGCACCCGCCTCACCGGTGGGGCCACCCCGTAGGCAGCGCAATGAACGGCTGCCGTCCTCCCCGCACGGGGAGGACGGCAGCCGTTCGCCAATCGCGGTGCCCTCAGCCGCCGTTGACGCGGGTGGCGATCCGGTCGCCTACCGCCTTGTCGATGTTGCGCCAGTACTGCAGCGCGCGGTCCAGTACCGGCCTGCTGACGCCGTTCAGCAGGTGGCCGGAGACATTGGAGACGAGCCGGTCGCGCGCGGCGTCGTCCAGGACGTTGCGCACCATCGTGCCCGCCTGGCCCCAGTCGTCGTCCTCGCGGTGCAGCTTGTACGCCTCGCGGACCATCTCGCCGGAGGCCTGCCAGCCCGCGATCTCGCCAAAGCGCACGGTGTCGGCGGCCGGGCCGCCATAGGAGTTGGGCGCGTACGGCCGGGCCGTGTTGGCCGGCTCGTACCGCATCGGGCCGTCCTTGGCATAGGACTTGAGGGTCGAGTGCGGCCGGTTGGGCGGCAGCTGGGTGTAGTTGGGGCCGATGCGGTACCGGTGGGTGTCCGGGTAGGAGAAGAGCCTGCCCAGCAGCATCTTGTCGGGGGACGGGCCGATGCCCGGCACCAGGTTGGAGGGCTCGAACGCGGCCTGCTCGATGTGGACGAAGAAGTCCTCCGGGTTGCGGTCCAGCGTCATCCGGCCGACCTCGATCAGCGGGTAGTCGCCGTGCGGCCACACCTTGGTGAGGTCGAAGGGGTTGAAGCGGTAGTCCGCCGCGTCCTCGAAGGGCATGACCTGGACATACATGGTCCAGGTCGGGGCGTTGCCGCCGTTGATGGAGTCGTACAGGTCGCGGCGGTGGTGGTCGCCGTCCTCGCCCGCGAGGCGGTCGGCCTCCTCCTGGGTGAGGAAGTCGATGCCCTGGTCGGTCTTGATGTGGTACTTGATCCAGAACTTGGTGCCCGCGCCGTTGACCCACATATAGGTGTGCGAGCCATAGCCGTTCATATGGCGCCAGGTCTTGGGGATGCCCCGGTCGCCCATCAGCCAGGTGACCATGTGCGCGGTCTCGGGGGAGAGCGTCCAGAAGTCCCACTGCATGTCGTTGTCGCGCAGGCCGTTGTCCGGGCGGCGCTTCTGCGAGCGGATGAAGTCCTGGAACTTCTGCGGGTCCCGCACGAAGAAGATCGGGGTGTTGTTGCCGACGAGGTCGTAATTGCCGTGTTCGGTATAGAACTTGAGGGCGAAGCCGCGTGGGTCGCGCCAGGTGTCCGGCGATCCCTGCTCGCCCGCCACGGTGGAGAAGCGGGCCAGCATCTCGGTGCTCTTCCCGGGCTGGAAGAGGGCCGCCTTGGTGAACTGGCTGACGTCGTTGGTCACCCGGAAGGTGCCATAGGCGCCGCTGCCCTTGGCGTGGACCACCCGCTCGGGGACCCGTTCCCGGTTGAACTGGGCCATCTTCTCGATCAGATAGTGGTCCTGGAGCAGGATGGGGCCGGAGTCGCCGATGGTGAGCGAATGCTCGTCGCTCTCCACGGGGATGCCCGCGTTGTTGGTGGTGTAGCCGGTGCTCTGCGCCGAGTCGGTCATTGGGACGCCTCCCGCAACGGGTGATGGTGAGGGCGCCGTCGGTGCGGCCCTCCGCACCGGCAAGTCAACTCCGCCGACAGCGCGTCGGCAACAGGGCCTTGGACGCTGTCCAGATTTTCACCTCGTATGGGCGAACCGGGGCAGATCATCACTCTCAGTGAGAGCGTATGGGCAGCCCCAGCTCGAACCACACCACCTTTCCGGTGCTCAGCCGGGTCGCGCCCCACCGGCGGGCCAGCTTGTTCACCAGATACAGCCCCCGCCCGCCCTCGTCCGAGGGCCGGGCCTGCCGCAGCCGGGGCAGCTGCGGAACGTCGTCGCCGACCTCGCAGCGCAGCACGTCCGTCCGCAGCAGCCGCAGGGTGATGGGGCGCTCCGCATAGCGCACCGCGTTTGTTATCACCTCGCTGACCAGTAGCTCCACCCCGTCGGTCAGCTCCTCCAGATCCCAGCGGGCCAGTGCCCGGCGGGCCAGCCGGCGGGCCTGGCGGGCGGTCTGGGGGCGCGGGTCGAGGAACCAGTACGCCACATCGCTCGGCGCTATCCCCTCGAAGCGGGCCGCCAGCAGGGCGATGTCGTCGTCCCGGTCGCCGGGGCCGAGCATGCCCAGCACCTCGTCGCACAGCGGCTCCAGCGGCGGTGGGTTGGGGCCGGTGAGCCTGGCCGTGTCGGTCAGCCGTTCGCGCAGCTGCTCTATGCCGGTCCACACGTCCCGTATCCGGGATTCCACCAGGCCGTCCGTGTACAGCAGCAGGGTCGCCCCGGCGGGCGCGTCCAGCTCCACGGCCTCGAAGTCCACTCCGCCCACGCCGATCGGGGCCCCCGGCGGCACCCGCAGCACCTCGGCGCGGCCGCCCCGGTGCAGCATGATCGGCGGTGGATGGCCCGCGTTGGCCATCACCATGCGGTGCGAGACCGGGTCGTAGACCGCGTAGAGGCAGGTCGCCATGCGGTCCGAACCCAGCCGCTGGGCCTGCTCGTCGAGGTGGTGCAGCACTTCCGCCGGGGGCAGGTCCAGACCGGCCAGGGTCTGTGCGGTGGTCCGCAGCTGGCCCATGATCGCGGCGGAGGTCATGGAGTGGCCCATCACATCGCCGACCACCAGGGCTATCCGGTTGCCGGGCAGCGGGATCGCGTCGTACCAGTCGCCGCCCACCCGGGCGGTCTCGGCGGCCGGGAGGTAGCGGCTGGCCAGCCGCACCCCGGTCGGCTGGGGGAGGGAGTCGGGGAGCATGGTGCGCTGGAGCTCGTCCGCGATGTAGACCTCACGGCCGTAGAGGACCGCCTTGTCCACCCCCAGCGCGGTGTGCGTGGCCAGCTGCGCGGCCACCAGCAGGTCGTCGTTCTCGAACGGGGAGCGGTCCGGCCGGCGTATGAAGACCGCGGCACCGGTCACCCGCCGGCGGCCGCGCAGCGGCGCCAGGACCGTACGGTGCCGGTCCGGTACCCGGCGGCCCTCGCCGAGCAGCTCCGGGAGCGCCGCCCGCGCGGCTGGGGAGTCCCCGAAGACCGGGCGGACACCCCGCAGCACCTCCGCGAGCGGCCCGCCTATCCGCACCTCGCAGCGCTCGGCCGCCGCGTCCGCGATCTCGAGTTCGCGGGCGGCGTCCTCCTGGGCCTCGGCGCCCAGCACCGGCCCGGGGAAGCCCGCGGTCTCCAGGCCGCGGGCGTACTCGGGCAGCCGGTCGGTGCGGCGCAGCCGCAGTACCACCGGGCCGACCGGCCGCTCGTCGCCGACCGGCAGCGGGTCGCGCAGATAGACCAGGATCGCGTCGGCGAAGGTCGGCACGGTGGCCCGGCACAGCCCCAGCACGATCTCGTCCAGGTCGATGCCGCGGGCGATCCGCCGGGTGGCGGCGCCCACGAAGCGCAGCCGTTCGCCGCCGGTGGCCCCGGCGGCGGTTCCCCTGCCTTCGGCCGGGCCGTCCCCGCCGGATCCGTCCCCGCCGGTACCCGGGCGGGGATGGCCGCTCGCGGCGGGGGTGCCGTCCGCCGGGGCGTGTTCGGGGGCGCCGGGGTCCGGGTGCGCGGCACCCGCCTCGGCTCTCGGCCGCGCGGCTTCGCCGCCGGCCTCGGGGGCGCCCGGCTGCCGGGGCGGGGGCGGCGCGCCGCCCCCGGTGGCGCCGCGGCCCTGCACGGGGGCGTCCGGCGCCTGGGCGGCGGCCTGCCGGACCGCGGCGTTCCGCCGTCCTCCGGGGGAGTTGGGATGCTCCGTCACGCGTGGGATTCCATCCGTCGGGGCCTTCGGCCCGGTCGCACAGGGCGCACCGTGATTCAGGCGGTGCGTCGCAGGTTGAGGAAGAGCTGGATCTCGGGTGGTACGTCCGTGCTCGCAGGTGCGTACGACAGCGAGTGCTCGCCGACGACCTCGAAACCCGCTTCGTGTACGACCTGGCGCAGTTCGTCCCGCAGGTATCCGGATACCCGGATCGTGTTGCCGAGGAACGGGATGGCGTAGTCGTCCACGTCCGCTTCGACCATGGACAGGGCCAACAGCCCTTTTGGTCTCAGCAGTCCGCGCAGCATCCGCAGCGCGTGGGGGATCTCCGGACGGGGCAGCATCAGCAGGGAGAAGAAGGCGGCGATGCCGTCGAAGGTGCCCAGCCGCCGGTCGCGCAGGTCGGCCAGATCGGTCAAGTGGAAGGCGGCGTCCGGCACATTGCCGCGGGCGAGTTCGAGCATGCCGGGGGAGAGGTCGATGCCGACGACCTGGTGGCCGGCCTCGATGAGCTGTCGGGCGGTGGGCAGTCCGGTGCCGCACCCGGCGTCCAGGATCCGGGAGCCGGGCGGCAGCGACTCGGCGAGCCAGGCTCCGGCGGCGAGTTGGCCCTCCTTGTGCGGGAACGCCTCGTCATAACGGTTGCCTATCGCGTCGAATGCCTCGGCCTGGCCGCTGCGGTCCAGCCCGGCTCTGGCGTAGCCGTCGTACTCCCGCTGGTGGTCACCGCTCACGGCTCCGCCCTTTCTGCGACTGTCCTCATGTGACCAGGCGTCACATGCCGTGCTCCGATGGTGCCGTGCTGTTGGTATGGCTGTGCGGTAGTGGCTGCGCGGCATGGGCCGCGCGGTGTCGCGGAGGACGATCCTACGGTTGCCCGGTGGGGAGACGGCAAGCTCTTCCCGCCGTGAGATGGGACGGGGCGCGGTCCCAGTCATCGGGGAGCGCCGGTACCGGCCAGGCCGGGTCCGGCCGCCACCGCTCCCAGCCCGAGGTGAAGGGTGCTTCCCAGGCCGCGATCCACCGGGCCGCCGCCTGCCCGGCGGCCCTGGTTTCCGCGGCCTGTGCGGGGGTGACCAGGCCCACCCGTTGGGCCTGGGCGAACTCGTCCTCGTCCTGCCACTCCCAACTGCGGTCCGGGCGAACCTCGATGTCCAGGAAGAGGTCCTCGGAGTCGACGCCGCCGGCCCAGCGGGTGAGCGGTTCCTCGAGGTTCACGTACCAGTTCCGGAAGGTCCGGTCGAGGTCCCAGAAGAGCCAGACCGACCAGGGGTCGCCGGGCCGGGCGAGCTTGAGCACCCCGGTGCCGTACCAGGGGCCGACGGCCGTGCTGCGCGGCTTGGTATAGCGGGTGGCCAGCGGCTCGCGGTGCAGGGGGGTGCCGTCGGTGAGGACGGGACGGACGCAGGCGGTGCCGGGTGCCAGCCAGGCGGCGAGCAGTTCCGGGGTGTCCTGGACGACGGTCATGGGGCGGCAGATGTGGAAGTGGTCGTCCGCGTTGGCGCGGTAGCGCCAGAGGATGTGGTCTCCGGGGTTCCAGGGGGCTGCCATGGGGTGATCTTAGGGCGGGGTGGGGGACGGGTGCCGTGACCTATGCCGCAGCACCGCCCCCGTACCCTTCGCCCGGGGCGGGAGTCCGTTAAGGGCGGGTCATCCGCAGCACGTCAAGTGCCTCGTCGAGCTGGTCCAGGGTCAGCAGGCCGCGTTCCAGATAGCCGCCCTCCAGCACGACCTGACGGATCGTCTTCCGTTCGGCCAGTGACTTCTTGGCCACCTTCGCGGCCTCCTCGTACCCGAGGTAGCGGTTGAGCGGGGTGACCACCGACGGCGACGACTCCGCGTACTCCCGGGCCCGTTCGGCGTTGGCGGTGATGCCGTCGACGGTGCGGTCGGCCAGCAGCCGGGACGCGTTGGCCAGCAGCCGCACGGACTCCAGCAGGTTTTTCGCCATCACCGGCAGCATCACATTGAGTTCAAAGTTGCCCGCGGCACCCGCCGTGGCCACGGTTGCGTCATTGCCGATGACCTGGGCGGCCACCATCAGAACGGCCTCCGGAACGACCGGATTGACCTTGCCGGGCATGATCGAGGAACCCGGCTGCAGATCGGGCAGGTTGATCTCGGCGAGGCCGGTGCGCGGGCCGGAGGACATCCAGCGCAGATCGTTGGCAATCTTGGTGAGGCCGACGGCGATGGTGCGCAACTGGCCGCTCGCCTCCACCAGGCCGTCCCGGGCGCCCTGGGCCTCGAAGTGGTTGCGGGCCTCGGTCAGCGGCAGCCCCGTCACCCGGGCGACCTCGGCGATCACGGCACCGGAGAAGCCGGGCGGGGTGTTGATGCCGGTGCCCACGGCCGTGCCGCCGAGCGGGAGTTCGGCCAGCCGGGGCAGCGCGGCGCGCAGCCGCTCCACGCCATAGCGGACCTGGGCCGCATAGCCGCCGAACTCCTGGCCGAGGGTGACCGGGGTGGCGTCCATCAGATGCGTACGGCCCGCCTTGACGACCCCGGCGAACTCCCCGGCCTTGCGCTCCAGCGCCTCGGCGAGGTGGTCGAGCGCCGGGATGAGCTCGCCGGTGACGGCCGCCGTGGCCGCGATGTGGATCGAGGACGGGAAGACGTCGTTGGACGACTGGCTGGCGTTGACATGGTCGTTGGGATGCACCTCCCGGCCGAGGCGCTCGGTGGCGAGGGTGGCGATGACCTCGTTGGTGTTCATGTTGGAGGAGGTGCCGGAGCCGGTCTGGAAGACGTCTATGGGGAAGTGCTCGTCCCAGCGCCCCTCGGCGACCTCGGCGGCCGCGTCCGCGACGGCCTGCGCCAGGTCCTTGTCGAGCACCCCCAGCTCGGCGTTGACCTTGGCGGCGGCCGCCTTGATCCGGGCCAGTGCCGCGATGTGCGCCCGTTCCAGGCGCTGCCCGCTGACCGGGAAGTTCTCCACCGCACGCTGGGTCTGGGCCCGCCACTTGGCATGCGCGGGGACGCGCACCTCACCCATGGAATCGTGCTCGATTCGGTACTGCTCGCTGTCGGTCATCGTCACTTACCTCCTGACAGGCACAGCGTTTGTCTCGTTCCACGTGTTCCCCAAAGCCACTACCAGCCAGTAAATACCGCAGGTAACAACTGGAATCGGGGAGCCTTTATGACACGCAGACCCACCCTGCGCTGTTCGCTCGCCGCCGTCGCGGCTTTCGCAGCCGTTTTCGGCGGACTGGCCACAACCGGCACCATGGCCCAGGCGGAAACGCGCACCGCCGCCTCAAAACCGCTCACCCCGGCCCCGCTCACTCCGGCCGCGCTCACCCCGGCCCCGCTCACTCCGGAACTCGAGAAGATCCGCGCCGCGGAATCCGTCGGGCTCTACGGCGATGCCGCCGAGCGGCCGCTCGGCCAGCGCAAGACCGCGCTGATCTCGCTCGGCGACAGCGAGATCGCCGGTGAGGGCGTGGGCACCTATGAACCGGGCACCGACGGCCCGGACAACTGGTGCCACCGCTCGCCCCAGGCGGCCATCCACCGCACCTCGATACCCGCCGAGGTGACCTACAACGTCGCCTGCTCCGGCGCGTCCACCGGCAACATCCGCATCGGCGGCAGCAAGCAGTACGCCGATGAACTGGTGCAGAGCGACAGCCTGGCCATCAAGGCCCGCAACACCCGGATCAAGCTGGTGCTGCTGGTCGCGGGCGCCAATGACGACCTCCAGTTCGGCCCGGTGATCACCGACTGCGTCACCCGCTATCTGACCCTCCAGGGCCGCTGCGAGCCCAAGTACGCACCCGGCTGGCAGGCCCGCGTCAACGGGCTGGTGCCCAAGGTCGAGCAGACGGTACGGGACCTGCGCACGGTCATGAAGGGTGCGGGCTACGCCGACGGCGACTACAAGCTGGTCGTCATGGGCTACCCGAGCCCCATCGGTCCGGATATCGAGGACAACCCCGACTATCCGGGCAAGCTCCCGGGCGGCTGTGTCGGTTACACCTCCGACGCGGGCTGGGGGCGCAATGCCGCCGTGCCCGCCTTTGAACGCGGCATGCGCAAGGCGGCCGAGGACACGGGCGCGACCTTCCTCGACAACTCCCGCCTCTTCCACGGCCATGAGGTGTGCATGGAGAACACCTGGGCGCGCGGGCTCTGGGTCGACCTCTCCAACCCCTTCCCGCCGGACGCCAATTCGGTCCGCCAGTCCTTCCACCCCAACGCCCGCGGCCATGGCGCCTTTGCATCCTGCCTCAGCCAGCTGTACGCCTCCGGCCGTCGCGAGGCCGGCTGCGCGGACCCGGCGGGCGCCGGGAAGCCCGAGCTGTACCCGGGGTCCTGGGACGACGCCTACCGGCCGCTGAAGAACGCGGCGACCGGCAGCTGTGTGGACGCCTATGGCTCGGAGTCCGGCAATGGCACCGAGGTGGGCGGCTGGGACTGCACCGGCAACCGCAACCAGGGCTGGTGGTACGACTCCGGGCGGAAGTCCGTCCACACCGAGCTGACCCACAGCCGCTGCCTGGACGTGCCCGAGGGCAGGTACTCGGCGGGCGCGGCGGTGGTGCTGTGGAAGTGCCACGGCGGCGACAACCAGCAGTTCACCCGGACCGGCGGAACGATCCGCCCGGTGGCGGCCCCACAGCTGTGCCTGACGCTGGCGGCGGCCAAGGACCCGGTGCGGCTGCAGAAGTGCGGCGACGGCCTGGCGTCCCAGCGCTTTGTCTAGTCCTCAAGCGCCGGACGGACCGATTCGGCCCGCCCGGCGCTTGGAGGCGGGGCTGGTGAAAGAGCGAAAGATCACCCCAACCCGGGCCCCCGCACCGGAATGCTGGTGAACGTGGGCTCCGGCGCCGGGTCGGTGAAGAAGTCATTGCCCTTGTCGTCCACCACGATGAACGCCGGGAAGTCCTCGACCTCGATCTTCCAGACCGCCTCCATGCCGAGCTCCTCGTACTCGACGACCTCGACCTTCTTGATGCAGTCCTGGGCCAGCCGGGCCGCCGGGCCGCCGATCGAGCCGAGGTAGAAGCCGCCGTGCGCGCCGCACGCGTCGGTGACCTGCTTGCTCCGGTTGCCCTTGGCCAGCATCACCCTGGAGCCGCCGGCCGCCTGGAACTGCTCGACATAGGAGTCCATCCGGCCCGCCGTGGTGGGGCCGAAGGAGCCGGAGGCGTAGCCCTCCGGGGTCTTCGCGGGGCCCGCGTAGTAGACCGGGTGGTCCTTGAGGTACTGCGGCATCTCCTCGCCCGCGTCCAGCCGTTCCTTGATCTTCGCATGGGCGATGTCACGGGCGACGACCAGCGGGCCGGTCAGCGAAAGCCGGGTCTTGACCGGGTACTTGGTGAGCTCGGCGAGGATCTCGTCCATGGGCCGGTTGAGGTCGATGCGCACCACCTCGTCGTCGCCGAGGTGCTCGTCCGTGGTCTCCGGCAGGAAGCGCGCCGGGTCGGTCTCCAGCTGCTCCAGGAAGACGCCTTCGGCGGTGATCTTCGCGACCGCCTGGCGGTCGGCCGAGCACGACACCGCGATGGCCACCGGGCAGGACGCACCGTGCCGCGGCAGCCGGACCACGCGCACATCGTGGCAGAAGTACTTGCCGCCGAACTGTGCGCCGATGCCGATCCGCTGGGTCAGCTCGAAGACCTTCTCCTCCAGCTCCTTGTCCCGGAAGCCGTGTCCGAGCGGGGAGCCGGTCCCGGGCAGCTCGTCCAGGTAGTGCGCGGAGGCGTACTTGGCGGTCTTCAGCGCGTACTCGGCGGAGGTGCCGCCGACCACGATCGCCAGGTGGTAGGGCGGGCACGCGGCGGTGCCCAGTGAACGGATCTTCTCCTCCAGGAACTTCATCATGGCGGTCTCGTTGAGGACCGCCTTGGTCTCCTGGTAGAGGAAGGACTTGTTGGCCGAGCCACCGCCCTTGGCCATGAAGAGGAACTTGTAGGCGCCGCCGTCGGTCGCGTACAGCTCGATCTGCGCGGGCAGGTTGGAGCCGGTGTTCTTCTCCTCCCACATGGTCAGCGGCGCCATCTGGGAGTAGCGCAGGTTGAGCTTGGTGTAGGCGTCGAAGACGCCGCGGGAGAGCGCCGCTTCGTCCCCGCCCTCGGTCAGCACCTGCTGGCCGCGCTTGCCCATCACGATCGCGGTGCCGGTGTCCTGGCACATCGGCAGCACGCCCGCCGCCGCGATGTTGGCGTTCTTGAGCAGGTCGAGGGCGACGAACTTGTCGTTGGCGGAGGCCTCGGGGTCGTCGACGATCTTCCGCAGCTGGGCGAGGTGCGCGGGGCGGAGGTAGTGCTGGATGTCGTGGATCGCCTCTTCGGCCAGCTTGCGCAGCGCCTCGGGCTCGACCTTGAGGAAGGTGCGGCCGTCCGCCTCGAAGGTGGTCACGCCCTCGGCGGTGACCAGGCGGTACGGCGTGGTGTCCGAGCCCAGGGGCAACAGATCCGTATACGCGAACTCAGACCGGGCTGGCTGGGCAGACATCGCGGCGATTCCTCACTCACTCTGCGGTTGACGGTGCTGGCTTCCTCGACAGCAGCGCCCACCAGACTAGGCGGCGCGTGCGGGGGCCGGTCTGTGAGGTAAGGCTCAGTCGTCCTCGGGGGTATCGCGATCTATCGCGATTGGCTACCCTGTGCCCGTGGATGAGTCTTCGCTCGACAAGCCAGTCGCCAAGGTGCCCCTGACCAAGACCGTGCCCGCCGAGCCGGCGCTGCGCGCCTCCGACGCGGACCGCGACCGGATCGCGGACATCCTGCGCGAGGCGCTGGCCGAGGGGCGGCTGACCGCGGGTGAGCACGCCGAGCGCATCGAGGGCGTCTATTCGGCGAGGACCGTGGCCGAGCTGGAGCCGCTGGTGCGCGATCTGCCCGCCGGCCGTCAGCCGGCTGCCGAGCCCGCGTCGTCCCTCGCGGGTTCCGCGAGCCCGGCGGAGCATGAGCCGGACAACCTGCTGGCCATCTTCGGCGGCTCGGTCCGCAAGGGCCGCTGGCGGGTGCGGGCCCGGACCAACGTGGTCGCGGTGTGCGGCGGGGTGGAGCTCGATCTGACCGAGGCGAGCTTCCAGCAGCAGCGCATCGTCATCAACGCCTTCTGTCTGTTCGGCGGCATGGAGATCAAGCTCCCGGAGAATGTCGCCGTGCGGTCCACCGGCACCGGCATTTTCGGCGGCTTTGATGTGGAGACCCGGGATGCGCCGGATCCCCGGGCCCCGGTCATCGTGATCACGGGCTTCGCGATTTTCGGCGGCGTCTCGGCAAAGTCCAAGCGTGGCAAGCGAGTCAAGGACCTCCGGGCGGAGGGCTGAGGCGGGGGATGACCGGTGGGGCTCCGGTCATGGCAACGGTGTGAATAAGAGCGCGCACAGCGGGTAAAGCTTGGTGCATCGTCTCTCGTACGGCTGCGGGTGCGAATGGCCGTGCAGGGTGAGACGGGCAAATGGTGACTCAAATCGGCCAAGCAAAGCCGTCGTCAGGAGTAGACCGTGCTGCTACCGCATCAGCCCCTGCAGGAAGCCGCCGTACCGTCTCCGCGGATTTCCCCGCGGGATCAGGCCGGCCCCTGGCATTCGGAGGCGGTGTGCCGCCGGGATGAAGCCGGGCTCTTCTTCGCACCATCGAAGGAACCGACGGCCGCTCGGCTGTCCCGCGAGGAGGCCGCCAAGCGGGTCTGCGCGCGTTGCCCCGTGATGGTCGAGTGCCGCGAGCACGCCCTGCTCCAGCCGGAGCCGTACGGGGTGTGGGGCGGGCTGACCGCCGCCGAGCGCCGGGTGGTGCTGGCGCGCCGCAGGCGGCGCGAGGCGGAGCTGCAGCGCGCCACGCGGGTCGCCGCCGCGGGTTGAGACCGACGGGTGCATCCATGGGCCGGGCCCCGCCAACTTCCCGGCGGGGCCCGGCCCATGGATGTGTGCGTCAGCTGGGGCGCTCGAAGTCGATGGTGCTGTAGGCGCGCAGCTTGGACAGCCGGTGCGTGGAGTCGATCTGCCGGATGGTGCCGGACTTGGAGCGCATCACCAGTGACTGGGTGGTCGCGGTCTCCGCGCGGTAGCGCACGCCGCGCAGCAGCTCGCCGTCGGTGATGCCGGTGGCGACGAAGAACACGTTCTCGCCGCTGACCAGGTCGTTGGTGAACAGCACCCGGTCCAGGTCGTGGCCCGCGTCCAGCGCCCGCTGCCGCTCCTCGTCGTCCCGGGGCCACAGCTTGGTCTGGATGGTGCCGCCCAGGCACTTGATGGCGCAGGCCGTGATGATGCCCTCGGGCGTGCCGCCGACGCCGAGCAGCAGGTCCACGCCGGTGCCCTCGCGGACGGCCATGATTGCGCCGGCCACGTCGCCGTCGGAGATGAACTTGATGCGGGCGCCCGCCTCGCGGATCTCCTTGACGATGCCCTCGTGGCGGGGGCGGTCCAGGACGACGACCGTCACATCCTCACAGGAGGAACGCTTCGCCTTTGCGACGCGGCGAACGTTGACGCCCACCGGTGCGTCGATGTCCACGAAGTCGGCGGCCTCGGGGCCGGTGACCAGCTTGTCCATGTAGAAGACGGCGGACGGGTCGAACATGCTGCCGCGATCGGCGACGGCCATCACCGAGACGGCGTTGGCCATGCCCTTGGCGGTCAGTGTGGTGCCGTCCACCGGGTCCACGGCGACGTCGCACTCGGGGCCCGTTCCGTCGCCCACCCGCTCGCCGTTGTAGAGCATGGGCGCGTTGTCCTTCTCGCCCTCGCCGATGACCACGACGCCATTCATCGAAACGGTGTGGATCAGCGCGCGCATGGCCTTGACGGCCGCGCCGTCGGCGCCGTTCTTGTCACCGCGGCCCACCCAGCGGCCCGAGGCCATGGCGCCCGCCTCGGTGACGCGGACCAGTTCGAGGGCGAGGTTGCGGTCGGGCGCCTCCGGGCTGACTTCGAGCTGGGACGGCAGGTGATGATCGGTCATCGGGGCGCAACCTTTCTGGACGGCTGTTGGCCGTGTGGTCTCCCTTCCGCTGCGGGTCGGGAGGGTGAGGGTACTCATGACTTTATCCGCTGATTGCGAGAATGAGCAGGGGCCCCTACGCATGAGCAGCGTCAAGGCCCGATGCCGTCCGGGGCGCGCCGGGGACCCACCGGCGTCGATGGCGGCCGGGGCATGAGGGACGATGGGTGGCGTGGCAGGCAGGAACGGTAAGAAGCAGACGGTCCGGAACATGGTGCTGTCGTTGGCGGTGGTGATCCCCGTGGCGGGCAGCGCCTACTACTTCATCCCGCACGGCAACAGCGGGGTGAACCCGGTCAAGACGGTCGGCTACCAAGTGGAGTTGGCCTCGGCCCGGCGGGCGGCCCCGTATCCGGTGGCGGCGCCCGAGGGGCTGGGCGAAGGCTGGCGAGCGACCTCGGTCTCGTACCGGGTGACCGAGAAGCAGGGCAAGGTGTGGCACCTGGGCTTCCTCGACCCGGACACCCAGTACGCCGCCGTGGAGCAGAGCGACGGCCCGGCGGGTGACTTCATCGACGACTCCAGTCAGCACGCGGAGAAGGCCGGCGGCACCCAGCGGGTGGGCGATGTCGTCTGGCAGCGCTATGAGGGGCCCACGTACAACGCCCTGGTGCGCCAGGAGCGCGGAGTGACCACAGTGGTCGCCGGGACGGCGTCGCATGAGCGGCTGACCCAGCTGGCCGCCGCGCTCAAGGCCGAGAAGGCGAAGGCCCCCGCCCCCGGCCGCTGAGCGCGGCAGAGGGTCAGATGACCGTGATGACCCGGTCGTGGGGCAGCCGCGGGGAGCGGGGACGGAAGGCGTCCTCGCCCGGCCTGCCGATGTTGATGACCATCAGCGGGGTGTGGTTGTCGTCCAGGAATTCCTTCTGGATGCCCGTGGCGTCGAAGCCGTTCATCGGGCCGGCGGCCAGGCCCGCGGCGCGGATGCCGAGGATGAAGTAGGCGGCCTGGAGGGCGCCGTTGAGCTGCGCGGACCGCTCGCGGACCGGACGCTCGGCGAAGACGACGTCCTTGGCCTGCGGGAACTGCGGGAAGAGGACCGGCAGTTCCTGGTGGAACTCGTTGTCGGTGGCGATGATCGCGGTCAGCGGTGCCTTGCCGGTCCGCTCCTTGTTGCCGTCGGACATGTGGGAGACCAGGCGCTCACGGGCCTCGGCGGAGCGGACCAGGATGATGCGCATGGGCGACTGGTTGTAAGCGGTGGGGGCGAGCTTGATCAGGTCGTATACCGCCTGGATCTGCTCGTCGGAGACGGGCTCCTCGGCGAAGGTATAGGCCGTGTGGGCCTCACCGAAGAGCAGGTCCAGGGCGGCGGAATCAAGGGCGAAAGTCACGGGGGGACCCTTCTCGGGGCTTGGGGGAGGGCACGGATCAAGGGGATCCGGCCGGGCCACCCTAAAACCCAAATGTATTAACTTTCAAGTAAATCTGGGTCCGGTGAGACCCTCCTCACTCCGCCTCCGGGGTCTCGGCGCCGTCCTCCTCCGGCTCGGCCAGGGCCGCGTCCAGCCGGGCCCGGGCCCCCTCGAGCCAGTGGCGGCAGACCCTCGCCAGCGCCTCGCCCCGCTCCCACAGGGCCAGCGAGTCCTCCAGCGTCTGGCCGCCCGTCTCCAGCTGGCGCACCACCTCGATCAGTTCGTCCCGCGCCTGCTCATAGCCGAGCGCACTGAGCTCGGTGTCATCGGTTGTCGCACCCTTATTCGCCATGCGGACAGCCTAGGACCGCGCCGTACGGACCGGCAGCACCGCGAACTCGCCCTCCGCCACCCGGGCCCGCAGCTCTTCGCCGGCCGCCACCTCGTCGGGCGTGCGCACCACCGAACCGTCGGCGTGCTGGAGCACGGCATAGCCGCGCCGCAGCGTCGCCGCCGGGGACAGCGCCACCACGCGGGCATGGGTGTGGGCCAGCTCGGAGTCGGCCCGGTCCAGCAGGTGCCCGAGCGTGCGTCGGCCCCGGCCGACGAGCGCGGCGACCTGCTCCTCCCGCTCCTCGACCATGCGGTGCGGGCGCTGTATGGCCGGGCGGGCCAGCGCGGCCGCGAGCCCGCGCTCCTCGCGGTCCAGCAGCGCGGTGATGCAGCGCAGGGCGCGGTCGCCCAGGTGACGTATGCGTGTCAGCTCCTCGCCCACATCCGGCACCACTCGCTTCGCCGCGTCCGTCGGCGTCGAGGCGCGCAGATCGGCGACCAGGTCGAGCAACGGGCTGTCCGGCTCATGCCCGATCGCCGACACCACCGGCGTGCCGGCGGCGGCCACGGCCCGGATCAGCCGCTCGTCGGAGAACGGCAGCAGATCCTCCACACTGCCGCCGCCCCGCGCCACGATGATCACATCCACCCCGGCCAGCGCATCCAGCTCCTGGACCGCCTCGATCACCCGCGGCACCGCGTGCACCCCCTGCACGGGGACATTGCGCACCTCGAAGCGGACGGCGGGCCAGCGGTGCCGGGCGTTCTCCAGCACATCGCGCTCGGCGGCGGAGGCGCGCCCGCAGACCAGCCCGATCAGCTGGGGGAGGAACGGCAGCGGCCGCTTGCGCCCGTCGGCGAACAGCCCTTCCGCGGCAAGGGACTTCTTCAACTGCTCCAGCCGCGCCAGCAGCTCGCCGACGCCCACCGGCCGGATCTCGGCCGCGCGCAGCGACAGCGAACCGCGCGGCGCGTACCACTCGGGCTTGGCGTGCACGACCACCCGCGCGCCCTCCGCGACCACATCCGCGACCTGGTCGAAGACGGCGCGATAGCAGGTGACCGAGAGCGAGACGTCCTGTGAGGGGTCGCGCAGCGTCAGGAACACCACGCCCGCGCCGGGCCGCCGGGACAGCTGGGTGATCTGCCCCTCGACCCATACCGCGCCCAGCCGGTCGATCCAGCCCCCGATCAGCCGGGACACCTGGCCGACCGGGATCGGTGCCTCGGGAGACGTATTGACAGCCATGGAGCGAGCGTAGCGGCGGCCTCCGACAATCCCGGCGGCACCGCCGGGGCGCTCGCTCCACGGCTGTCCATACGTCTCCCGGCTCCCGTCCGCCCGCTGTCGGTGCGGGCCCGTACGATGGACCGCATGACTGCCTCGCCGCCCCGCAAGGTCCTGCTCGCCGCCCCCCGTGGCTACTGCGCGGGCGTGGACCGCGCCGTGATCGCCGTCGAGAAGGCCCTGGAGCAGTACGGCGCGCCCGTCTATGTGCGCCATGAGATCGTCCACAACAAATACGTGGTCAAGACCCTGGAGAAGAAGGGCGCGATCTTCGTCGACGAGACGGCGGAGGTACCCGAGGGCAATATCGTCATCTTCTCGGCGCACGGCGTCGCCCCGGTCGTCCACCAGGAGGCCCAGCGCGGCCGCCTCGCCACCATCGACGCGACCTGCCCGCTGGTCACCAAGGTCCACAAGGAGGCCGTCCGCTTCGCCCGCGAGGATTACGACATCCTCCTCATCGGCCACGAGGGCCACGAAGAGGTCGTCGGCACCAGCGGCGAGGCCCCCGAGCACATCCAGCTCGTCGACGGCCCCGCCGATGTGGCCAATGTCGAGGTCCGCGACCCGGACAAGGTCGTCTGGCTCTCCCAGACCACCCTCTCGGTCGACGAGACCATGGAGACGGTCGACGCCCTCAAGGGCCGCTTCCCCAATCTCCTTTCCCCGCCCAGCGACGACATCTGCTACGCCACCCAGAACCGGCAGACCGCCGTCAAGCAGATGGGCGCCGAGGCCGAGCTGGTCATCGTCGTCGGCTCCAGGAACTCCTCCAACTCCGTCCGCCTGGTCGAGGTGGCGCTGGGCGCCGGCGCCCGCGACGCCCACCTGGTCGACTACGCCGAGGAGATCGACGAGGCCTGGCTCGAGGGTGTGAGCACGGTCGGTGTCACCTCCGGCGCCTCGGTGCCGGAGATCCTCGTCCAGGGCGTCCTGGAGTGGCTCGCCGGGCGCGGCTTCGAGGATGTGCAGGTGGTCACGGCCGCCGAGGAGTCCATCACCTTCTCCCTCCCCAAGGAGCTGCGCCGCGACCTGCGGGCCGAGGCGGCCGCCGCCGTTTCCGGTTCCCCGGCCGCCGCCGAGGGGTGACGGCCGCCGTCCGCCCGTAGCGTGGAGCGCATGGACGTATTCGGCGTGGACATCGGCGGATCGGGCATCAAGGGGGCACCGGTCGATCTGGGGCGCGGTGAGGTGGCGGCAGAACGCTTCAAGGTCCTCACCCCGCAGCCGTCGACCCCGGACGCGGTCGCCGGCTGTGTCCAGGAGGTCGCCGGTCACTTCGGCTGGTCGGGCCCGATCGGGGTCACCTTCCCGGGCGTGGTGGTCGACGGCACGGTCCGTACGGCCGCCAATGTCGACAAGGGCTGGGTGGGCCGGGACGCCGCGCGGCTGCTGGGCAGTCGGCTCGGCGCGCCGGTGACGCTGCTCAATGACGCGGACGCCGCCGGGCTCGCCGAGATGGCCTATGGCGCCGGGCGCGGCCGGATGGGCACGGTCATCGTGCTGACCTTTGGTACGGGCATCGGCAGCGCGGTCTTCACCGGCGGCAAGCTCGTTCCCAACACCGAGCTGGGCCATCTGGAACTGAACGGTCACGACGCGGAGAAGCGCGCCTCCACCCGGGCCAAGGAGGAGGGCGATCTGAGCTGGCACCGCTGGTCCCGCCGGGTGCAGCGGTACCTGGCGCATGTGGAGTACCTGTTCTCGCCCGAGCTGTTCGTCATCGGCGGCGGCGTCAGCCGCAAGGCGGACAAGTTCCTGCCGCTGATCGAGGACATCAACGCCGAGGTCGTGCCCGCTCAGCTGGAGAACAACGCGGGGATCGTGGGGGCCGCGATGGCCGCGTCCGTGCCGACTTCCGCCGTCTGAGCCACACCATCCGGCGGACCAGGGCGATCAGCGCGGCCAGCAGCGTGCCCGCGTACAGCCACCCGGCCTGCAGGGACAGAAAGCCGACCAGCGCCATCAGCCGGCCGCCGAAACCTTCCGCCCCGTCGTCGACGGGCACCGCTCCCACAGCGAAGGCGATGGGCACGCTCACCGGCGCGGTGACCAGCTCGGCCGGGCGCACCCACAGGGCGCAGGCCACCGAGGCGAGCAGGAAGAAGACCCCATAGACCCCGGGTGAGCCACCCAGGAGCGCCGAGTTCAGCCACCCGACCGCGAGCATCGCCGCCGTGGTGAGCAGACCGCTGCCGAGTCCGGTCAGCCGGGCCGCGGGCAGCCGCCGCAGCGCGCGCAGCAGCGGCGGTGGGGTGCGCCCCGACCCCGCCCGGTAGACCGTCCCGCCCGAGTCCTGCCCCACGGGGACGGCCGGGCGGGGCACCGGGGACGTACGGCGGATTCTGTGCTGAGTGATACGTGTGCTGCGTTGCTCCACCCGACCAAATTAGGCGGACAAGTGGGAAGAATCCGGCGTTGGACACGCGGGTTGCGCCACCTTGGGGGCATCCCGTACGCGCTGGGGGCATGGGGGAGCCCCGTAGACTGGACGACCGGCCCGGCCTTGGGCCACGGATCCCCAACAGGAAGTCGTCACGTGTCGCTCACGATCGGAATCGTCGGTCTGCCCAACGTCGGCAAGTCGACGCTGTTCAACGCCCTGACCAAGAACGACGTGCTGGCGGCCAACTACCCGTTCGCCACCATCGAGCCCAATGTCGGTGTGGTGGGCGTCCCCGACGCCCGGCTGACCAGGCTCGCGGAGATCTTCGGTTCGCAGAAGATCCTTCCGGCCACGGTGGACTTCGTCGACATCGCGGGCATTGTGCGCGGCGCCTCCGAGGGCGAGGGCCTGGGCAACAAGTTCCTCGCCAACATCCGTGAGTCCGATGCGATCTGCCAGGTCATCCGCGCCTTCAAGGACGAGAACGTCGTCCATGTCGACGGCAAGGTCTCGCCCAAGAACGACATCGAGACCATCAACACCGAGCTGATCCTCGCCGATCTGCAGACCATCGAGAAGGTCCTGCCGCGGCTGGTGAAGGAATCCCGTATCCAGAAGGACAAGACGGCCAAGGTCAAGGCCGTCGAGGAGGCCAAGGCGATCCTGGAGGAGGGCAACACCCTCTTCTCGGCCGGCATCGTGCAGGGCACCGAGAAGGCCGAGCCGCTGCACGACCTGCACCTGCTCACCACCAAGCCCTTCCTCTACGTCTTCAACGTGGACGAGGAGGAGCTGTCCGACGAGGCGTTCAAGAACGAGCAGCGTGCCCTGGTCGCCCCCGCCGAGGCGATCTTCCTCAACGCCAAGCTGGAGGCCGACCTCGCCGAGCTGGACGACGAGGAGGCCCTCGAACTCCTCCAGTCCGTCGGCCAGGAGGAGCCCGGCCTGGCCACCCTGGCCCGGGTCGGCTTCGACACTCTGGGCCTGCAGACCTATCTGACGGCCGGTCCCAAGGAGTCCCGGGCCTGGACCATCAAGAAGGGCGCCACGGCCCCCGAGGCGGCCGGCGTGATCCACACCGACTTCCAGAAGGGCTTTATCAAGGCCGAGGTCATCTCCTTCGCCGACCTGGTCGCCACGGGCTCGGTGGCCGAGGCCCGCGCGGCCGGCAAGGCGCGCATGGAGGGCAAGGACTATGTGATGGCCGACGGGGACGTGGTGGAGTTCCGGTTCAATGTTTAGCGGATGACGTATCACCACGTCACTGATTTGGCAAACATGCAGGTCAGGTGGGGTCCGACTCTTCAGGGTCGGGCCCTTAGTTTTTTCCCGTGCTGGGATGGTGCTGGGATAGCTGACCCCTCGTCACCTGTCGTCATCCCTGGTCATCCGTACCGTGCTGGGATTGTGCTGGGACGTGGATGCGGTGCCGGTGCTGGGTTCTGCTCTGGTGTGAGTGGCCGAACCGTGGGACGGCGACTGCTGGCTCTGGCAAAGTGATCGGCACTGCTAGACGATTCTCGTGAGGAACTTGTGAGCGCGCTCGGTAGCTTCATCTGGTCTATCGCTGACCAACTTCGGGGCCCCTATCGCCCCAACCAGTACGGGACAGTGGTTCTCCCGTTCACGATCCTGCGGCGACTTGACTGCATCCTTGAGCCCGATCAGGCGACGGTGCGAGAGCTAGCAGCGAAGTTCGAGAATCCGAACCGGCTCAAGGTCGAGGTCAAGAAGGCCACAGGGCGGACCTTCTACAACACCTCCAACTACTCGTTCGCGAACCTGCTAGCCGACGCGGACGGGCTGGCGGACAATCTTGCCGACTACATCGACCGGTTCTCCAGCGATGTGGACGTGTTCGAGTACTTCGACTTCAAGAAGGAGATCCTGGCTCTGGAGAAGGCCGGGCTCCTACGCGAGATCGTCAAGTCCTTCGGCAAGGTCGACCTCCACCCTGATGTGGTGTCGAACTCCGACATGGGCGACGCCTTCGAATACATCATCCGCAAGTTCAACGAGGCAGCGAACGAGACCTCCGGCGACCACTACACGCCGCGCGATGCGATCCGGCTGCTGGTCGACCTGCTCTTCGCGGAGAAGGACGTCGACCTCACCGAGGGCGGCATCATCCGAACGCTGTACGACCCCACCGCTGGCACCGGCGGCATGCTTTCCCTGGCAGAGGAGCACCTGCTCGCAGGGAACCCCAACGCGAAGCTGGGCCTGTACGGCCAGGAGTACAACCCGCAGTCGTACGCCATCTGCAAGTCCGACCTGCTTGCCAAGGGCCACGACGCGACCAACATCGCCTTCGGTAACACGCTCACCGACGACGCCTTCAAGGGCCGCCAGTTCGACTACTGCATGTCCAACCCGCCCTACGGTGTGGACTGGAAGCAGTACGCCAAGGCGGTCAAGGAGGAGCGCGACTCCGCTGGCCCCTACGGCCGCTTCGCGCCGGGCCTCCCCGCGACATCCGACGGGCAGATGCTCTTCCTGCTCCATCTGGCCCACAAGATGCGCGCGCCCGAGGATGGTGGCGGCCGCGTCGGCATCGTCATGAACGGCTCTCCGCTTTTCAACGGCGCTGCTGAATCCGGCCCTTCCAACATCCGCCGGTGGCTGCTGGAGAACGACCTTGTCGAGGCGATCGTCGCCCTGCCGACCAACATGTTCTTCAACACCGGCATCGCCACCTACATCTGGATCCTGGACAACACCAAGCACCCCGACCGCCAGGGCAAGGTGCAACTGATCGACGGCACGCCGTTCTGGACCAAGATGCGCAAGAACCTCGGTGCCAAGGGACGCGAGATCAGCGACGCCGACCGCGCCAAGGTCGTGCGGCTGTACGACGACTTCGAGGACGCCGATCCTGAGCTCTCCAAGGTGCTGCGCAACGACGAGTTCGGCTACTGGACGGTCACCGTCGAGCGCCCCCTGCTGGATGAAAGCGGGAGGCCTGTCGTCAACCGCAAGGGTGACCCGAAGCCCGATTCGAAGAAGCGTGACACCGAGAACGTGCCCTTCACTTATGGCGATTCGACCGCCGGCGCGGCAGCGGAGCGCGAAGTTATCCAGGCGTACTTCGATGCGGAGGTGAAGCCGCACGTTCCCGACGCCTGGATCGACTGGGCCAAGACCAAGACGGGGTACGAGATCCCCGTCACGCGGCACTTCTACAAGTACGTTCCGCCTCGCCCCCTCGCGGAGATCGACGCCGACCTAGAGAAGCAGGTCGCCAAGATCCTCGATCTGCTGCGGGAGGTCGAGAAGTGAGTACGAGTGGCATGCCCGAGAAGTGGACGACGGTGCGTCTCGGATGGCTCTTCCAGCCGATTTCCGATCGTGGTCACGAGGACGCTATGGTCCTCAGCGTATACCGTGACCACGGCGTGATCCCGAAGGATAGTCGTACCGACAACTTCAATCGCACACCCGAGAATCTGAGCAACTATCAACTCGTGCGACCTGGCGACCTGGTAGTGAACCGAATGAAGGCTTGGCAAGGCTCGCTCGGAATCTCTGAATACGAGGGCATCGTCAGCCCTGACTACGAGGTGCTTCGGCCGATTGCTCCCGGACTTGACGGCCGCTTCGTCCATAGCCTGCTCCGCTCGCGTGGCCTGATCGACCAATACGCCCTTCGTTCCACGGGGATCCGACCCTCCCAATGGCGCCTGTACTGGAACGAGATGAAGACGATTGAGGTCTCCCTGCCTTCGCCGGGCGAGCAGCGAGCCTTCGCCGACTACCTCGACCACGAGACGGCCCGCATTGACACCCTCATCGAAGAGCAGCAGCAGCTGATTAAGATGCTCCGCGATCGCCGTGCGGCCGCGATCTCGCATGCCGTGCTAGACGCGACATCTACGCGGACTCAACTCCGCAGAGTCGTCGACGTCATCGATTGTGCCCATGTGACCGCCGAGTTCGTCGACGACGATCACCGCTATCCGGTGGCGAGCATCCGAGAGTGTCAGGGAGCCACGGTAGATCTCTCGGAATGCAACTACACGACAGCAGAGTTCTTCGATCACCTCCGGGCTTCGGGGCGGGCGCCCCACCCGGGCGATTTGCTCTTCATTCGAAACGTCTCCGTTGGATTGGTTTCAGTTGTGACTCCGGACCTGCCTGCGTTCGCGGTTGGGCAGGAGACTGTCCTCCTGCGTCGAAGCACGGACATGGATTCATCGTTCTTGCGCTACGCGCTGATCGGGTCCGAGGTCAAACATGCGATTGAGAGCGCCATGATCGGGAGTACGTTCCGACGAATCAACGTGTCTGCCATTCGCGCCCTCCCTGTGCCGATCCCTTCGCTTGATGAACAGCGGCGAATTGCTGTTCTACTGGACGAGCAAACCGCGAAGATCGACACGCTCATCGAGGAAACCGAGCGGTTCATCGAGCTCTCCAGAGAGCGACGGTCGGCGTTGATCACAGCGGCCGTGACCGGGCAGGTCGACGTACGGAAGGCAGCTTGATGGCTGACCATAACGAGGCGGTCTTCGAGAAGGAGATCTGTGAGTATCTTGAGGCCCGCGGCTGGCTGTACTCGGTGAACGACCACGACGGCGGCGAGTACGACCGCGAGCGGGCGCTGTTCCCGGCGGATCTGTTTGCGTGGCTGGAGGCGACGCAGAAGCTGGCCTACGAGAAGGCACTGAAGGCGGCGGGGTCGCAGGCGAAGTTCCTTGACGTGCTGACCGCGGCGTTGGACAAGCCGCTAGAGCACGGCGGCGGGACGCTGAACATCCTGCGCAACGGGGTTCAGTACATCGGTGGCGGTCGGTTGAAGATGGCGCAATTCCGCCCCGAAACCTCTCTCAACGCGACCACCGTGTCGCACTACGAGTCGATGCGGGTGCGGGTGGTGCGACAGGTGCACTTCTCGACTGCCGACCAGCGCACCATCGACCTGGTGTTCTTCGTCAACGGGCTCCCTGTGGCCACGGTGGAGCTGAAGACCGACTTCACCCAGTCGCTGGATGAGGCGATCAACCAGTACAAACACGACCGCAACCCACTGACGAACGGGCGCCCTGAGCCGCTGCTGTCGTTCGGTCACCGGGCGCTGGTGCACTTCGCGGTCTCCAACGGCCTAGCGGCCATGACCACGAAGCTGGAGGGGGACAAGACCCACTTCCTTCCGTTCAACATCGGCTTCGACAGTGGTGCCGGCAACCCGCCTGGCGCGGACGGCGGGTCGGCGACGGCGTACCTATGGGAACGCGTCTGGGAGAAGCACGCTTGGCTGAACGTCATCGGGCGGCTGATGATCGTGCAGACCAAGGAGGAGTGGGACGTCACCACCGGCGCCTCGGTGCGGCGTACGAGCATGCTCTTCCCGCGCTTCCACCAGTGGGAAGCCGTCACGAGCATCGTCGCCGCAGTGAAGGAGGAGGGTGTCGGGCACCGGTACTTGATCGAGCACTCGGCCGGGTCAGGAAAGACGAACACCATCGCCTGGACCGCCCACGGGCTGGCCCGACTGCATGATGCCGACGACAAGAAGGTCTTCGACTCCGTCATCGTGGTCGTGGACCGTACCGTGCTCGACTCCCAGCTGCAGGATGCGATCCGGCAGATCGACGGGAACAAGAAGATTGTCGCGACGATCAGCCCTGAGGACGTCCGCAAGGCCGGCGCGAAGTCGAAGTCGGGTCTGCTGGCGCAGGCGCTGAAGAACGGCGAGCTCATCATCGCTGTGACGGTGCAGACCTTCCCGCATGCGCTGGAAGAGATCCGGACCGACGCCGGCCTGAAAGGCAAGCGATTCGCCGTGATCGCTGATGAGGCGCACTCCTCCCAGTCGGGGCAGATCTCCTCGAAGCTGAAGCAGGTACTGACGGCCGAGGAGCTCAAGGAGATCGAGGAGGGCGGCGAGGTCGATGTGGAGTCGGTGCTGGCATCGGAGATGGCCGAGCGTGCCGAGTCGGAGAACATCTCCTACTTCGCCTTCACCGCGACGCCGAAGAACAAGACCCTCGAACTGTTCGGCCGCAAGGGGCCCGACGGGAAGCCGCGCGAGTTCCACCTGTACTCGATGAAGCAGGCGATCGAGGAGGGCTACATCCTCGACGTGCTCAAGGGCTATCAGTCCTACGACACCGCGCTGAAGATCGCCGGCAGGGCCGAGAGCGGTGATGGGGGAGAGGTCGAGGAGGCCGCCGCCCGCAAGGGGCTGATGAGGTGGGTTCAGCTCCACCCGACGAACGTCAGCCAGAAGGTGCAGATCGTCGTCGAGCACTTCCACGCCAACGTCGCCTACCTCCTCGAAGGCAAGGCGAAGGCGATGGTGGTGACCGACTCGCGCAAGTCCGCGGTGAAGTACAAGCTGGCGATAGATGCCTACATCGCCAAGCGCCGCGCCGAAGACGCCTCATACAACTACCGCACTTTGGTCGCCTTTTCGGGCGGGGTGACGATGCCCGAGGACGAGACCTGGCACAGCGACTGGGGTCCGCAACCGTCGAAGGACGACGAGTTCACCGAAGCCAACATGAACCCCGGTGCCGGGGCTGATCTGGCAGCCGCCTTCAAGGGTGACACGTACAAGATCATGCTGGTCGCCAACAAGTTCCAGACCGGCTTCGACCAGCCCTTGCTCTCGGCGATGTACGTCGACAAGAAGCTGTCGGGGGTCACCGCAGTGCAGACGCTCTCGCGTCTCAACCGTACCCACCGGACCGCTGGTGGGGAGCAGAAGCGTAAGACGTTCGTCATCGACTTCGCCAACAAGCCCGAGGACATCAAGACGGCCTTCGAGCCGTACTTCAAGAACGCGACTCTGGAGACCGAGACCGACCCGTATGTCGTCGTCCATCTGGCCAACAAGCTTGCCCAGACCGGGATCTACACCGAGGACGACGTCCGCAAGGTCGCCGAATTGTGGGTGACACGGAAGGGCAACAACGCTCTCTCGGCGGCGATCAGCCCGGCGCAGCACGACTTCCGGCGCCGCTACGCGCGGGCGATCGAGGAGGAAGACCAGGTAAAGCTTCAGGAGCTCGACCTGTTCCGAAAGGATGTCTCCACCTACGTACGGCTCTACGACTTCATGTCACAGATCGTCGACTACGGCGATCCCTACATGGAGATGCTCTCGATCTTCCTGCGCCTGCTGGAGAAGGTGATTGCCGAGTCCGCTTGGGCGGCCGACGTAGACCTCTCCGACGTGGTGTTGGTCGGGGTCAAGCACAACAAGGCGATCCCGGTCAACATCTCACTCGTGGGCGACGGGCAGCTGAAGGGCATCAGCGCCGCCGGTACGGGAGCGAAGAAGGATCCGAAGTACGTCGCACTTCAGGTCGTCATAGACAAGATGAACGACCTCTTCGGCGCCGAAACGTTCGCTGCTTCCCAGATCAGGGAGTTCGTACAGGGCCTCTTGCAACTGCTGCTCGCCGACCCGAACCTGGTCCAGCAAACCAAGGTGAACTCTAAGAAGCAGTTCCTGGAATCGCAGGACTTCCAAGCCGCCGTCACGGAGGCAGTCGCAGAAAACCAAGACGCCCACAACACGATGGCCGACTACTTCTTCACCGACGGGCCAGCGATCAACTCGATCATCGTTGCCCTCGCGGATGCCTTCTACGAAGCAGCGGTCGCCTCCCATGCAGTCGTCCCCTATGCAGTCGCCGGCAGCGTGGTTGATATTGACGTGGCACCTCCGGCGCTTTCGGCACCGCCACGCTGCCGCGCGCATCTGACGCTCTTGGACGACAACCCCACTGTGGGGACTCCAGTACACGTGACACTGAAGCTGATTGCTGAGCCCCAGCATCCATGGGCCCGCCCGGGGGAGCGGCCCCCGCTGGACATCGTGGCAGTGCCGTTGAGCAGCGCGGAGGTTGCACCCGCCACGATGATGTACCACCCCGAAGACGCCGAATCCGAGCAGTTCCGCTTCACGGCCCTGGAGCCCGGCACACACCGGATCCGGTTCACCCTGGTACATCACGACACAGGCACCGTCTTGCAGCAGGTGGAGTCCGACCTGTCCTTCACGGAGACGAAGCCCAGTAGGTCGGGGAATAGACAGCTGCGGCCACGCACGGGGAGGGCCTGACCGATGCCCCGTGAATTGACCACCCGCATTGTTCAGGACCCCAGCGACGGCTTCCGCTTCCTGCCGCACCTGACGACGCAGGCTCCCGATCTCCTCGTCAGCTTCGACGTCCTCGGCGGAGGCCGGATCAGGGCGCGGATGTCAGGATCGGCCGTTCCGGCACTCCACGGCACCGAACATAAGGTTGACTTGCATGCCACGCCCGATGAGGTCCATGGGGCAGCGGCCCGGCTCCGTGCCCGATGGAAAACACAGTTCGTTGACTTCCAGCCGGTCGACGACCTGGGTCGCTCTGTACAGGGTCGACGGCGCCCGTACGCAACGTCCGCGGACCTCAGTGCCGAACCTGAGGAGGAGCTGCGCCGGATAGTGGCCGATCTGGCTCGAAGCGGGGAATCACTGTTGTTCAGCACTCTGCTGCGCGGTGACGACGAACCGACCAAAATATTCCGCAACTCCCTGCGTTCGGCCCTGTCCCAGGAGGGGCTGCGGGTACGGTTCGACTCCGAACTACATCTGCCCTGGCCATTGCTGTGCACAACCGAGGATTCCACCGTGCCTGCAACCTTGGAGGTTCTTTTCACTCGCTTCCTCGGCCATCGGCATCAGATCGAGCACACCAGTGATGCCTACGCGTGGATCGGGCCGCCCGGAGCAGCCCACGAACGGCCCTCGGTCAGCCTGAACCACGACGTCCACGTGGGCAGCGCCACCCGTGCGGATGAAGTCGCGAAGGCACTGGCGGCGGGCACGGAGTACACCGTACGAACGACCTATGAGGAACTCGTCCGCGATCTGGAGAAGCCCGAGCTGGACGAGCAGTTGATGTACTTCTGGTGCCACGGAGAGTTCGTGGGCAACCCTCCCGAACCCCCGACCCTGGTCATCAAGCTCACCGACGGCGCCCCCATCGACGGCCACACCGTACGTGAGCTACGGGCCAACTACCGGCACGGTTGTTTCCGACCGCTTGTCCTACTCAACGCCTGCCACACCGGAGTCTCCGCGGCGAGTGCGGACCGAGCGTTCCTTGGGAGCATGCTCATCGAGCACGGCGCGCAGGGCGTGCTCGGGCCGCAAATCGCGATGCCGCAGGCGTTTGCCGCCGAATACGCGCTCGAGTTCGTCACCCGCTACCTTCGCGGGGCGGCGACCGCTGGCCAGATCACTCATGAGTTGGCCCGGCACTTCGCCGCCCGATACCGAAATCCCCTGGGCTTCGCCTACGGCCTGCACTGCGGCATGGATGCCCGTCTGGATCGGACAAGTGGAGGCGAGGCATGAGCCGTGTCGTCACCGTGGAGGTTGTTGACCTGGATGCAACGGGCTGGCTGCTCGACGCCGACACGGGTGAGCCTGTGCCCGAGGCCTGGCTGCACCATTACTTCGCGGAGCGCCTCGCCCCGCCTGTCTGGGCGACGGACATATTCGTCTATGTTCACGGTTGGCAGACCTCGCCCGACTCCGCCTACCGCACCGCCGAGCGACTGTTGGCTCTGATGCAGGGCGTCCGTGCGACAGCTCCGGCCCGGTATCCGGCCCTAGCGGCCAAGGGCTTCGACCCATGGTGTGTCGTCGTGCGCTGGCCATCTTCCAGCCTGGTCACCCCCACCGGCTACCGCAGGATCCGGGACCGGGCGCACGCGATGGGCGCACGCGACGGAGGAGGCCACGCCGCCCACATCCTGGGCCGACTCCTCGGCTATCTGGACGCCGAGCGCGCCGACCCTGGAGCAGCGCCCGTGCTCGCCAACCGAGACGGTCAGTACCTCCACCTCGTCGGGCACTCCTTCGGCTGCCGCTTCCTGTGCGAGGCGGTCCAATGGTCGGCAGATGCCCGCCTTGATGACACACTCGGCTGGAGCGTGACAGACCACTCGCCATCCCGCCCGTTCACCGCCGACAGCATGCTGCTATTCCAGATGGCCGCAAGCCGGGATGCGTTCCTCTCGCTCTTTTCGAACATCCTGCCGAGCGAGGCGCATGACGGCGCTCCGCTGAGGGGCCCCGTCGTCGCCACTTACTCCCGTCACGACCGGGCGACGGGGTTCTGGCACCTGCGGGCCGAGCAGCAACCCGGCATCGGACACTCCGGAATTGGTCCGGCCCCCGCGCCTATGTTCACCACAACCCTGTTGCCACTCGACGAGCGGTATCCGCACTCCGCGCTCGACCACCGTTTCGTCAACATCGACGCCTCCGGCGTGTACGTTCGCGGGCGCCACCTCAATCCGGCAGGTGCCCATTCCGATCACGTACGCGCTGAGTCGGCACACCTGCTACTCACCCTCGCGGACTACTCGCGCTGAGTAGACGGTCCAAGATCCCCATCGCCAGATGTCGGCGCTCACGGTATTGGGCTCTGGCGACGATCACGTGATGCGCGCTGGTCGGCGTGTCACGCGGGGAGTCTCGGCTGGGAGCATGATGTCTGGCGTGGGTATCGCAGCGCATCGATGAGCTTTTGCCGCAGTTCGCGGCCGTGATGTCTCGCGCAGCCGACCGTGGCACCGCTCACTGAACCTTGACCCTCCCGGGCCCTTCAAAATGACCCCACGGGGTTCGTTGGGCCCAGCCGCGGGGTCGGCGAGACAGTGCTCGTAGGCCCTAGTGCGCGATCGCGAACCTGAAGCGTGCGGTCTTGCTCACTCGGCGCTCCACTCAAGCGGAGACGGCCGAGTAACACTGCGCCGACCGGTTAGGGGAGGCGTGCGCACACCTCCCCTAACCGGTTCTCAGCGTTCTACGCGTGCGACCTTCCGGCCGACCTTCAGGTACAATTCCGCGCCCTCGCCGACGTCGGCCTTCGCCACCATGGTGGTCAGGGTCTCCTGCACCGAAGGCTGAGTGAGCATCGTGGTCTGCTGCTCGCCGTCGGCCTCGGCGATCAACCAAAGGCCGTTCTGCTGGGCGACCCGACGAACTGCGGAGACACTGGGCGTGAACTCCAGGGTTTGACTGATCAGTTGGCCCAGGGTGGCCTCACCGCTCCGGGAGGGAGACGACCGGGAGGTTCTGGGTGTCGCCGAAGGACCGCTTTAAGCGGGCGGCGAACTCCGCGCGGGCCGCTTCGGCGGCCTGCAGGCCGTGCAGGGCGGCCACGCCCGCGCCTGGCCGACGCGTCGTGCTGCTGACAGTCTTCCGTAAGACGAAGATGCGCGAGGAGGCCGAAGTGGACCGCGCCCGCGCCGCACAGCGCTTGTGTGAGGCCGAGCACGAAGCCGCAGCCGAACACGCCCTCTACAGCCGCAACCTCAAGGAGAACCGATGAACCACAGCAAATGGAGGACCCGTCGTCACCGTCAGTTGCTGGGTGAACACCTCGACGCTGACCCCGAGTACGACCGGGTCTACGAAGAGGCAGGCCTCGCCATGACGCTGGGGAAGCCATCTACGACCGACGCAAGCAGTTGGGCCTGAGCGAGACTGACCTGGCCGAGCGCATGCACGTCAGCGTCGATGACATCGAGGGCATCGAGACGGCCACCGAGCTGCCGCCCATCGGGGTCATCATGCGCCTGGCCCGCGCCCTGGACCTCACCGTGGACGTGCACCTTGCCGGCGGAGACGAGCCCACCGTCACGATCGCCGCCTCGGCAGCCTGAGCCGGGGAGGAGTTATGCAGGACCCACCTTCCGCACTCGCGCGCGAGCTCGGACAACTTGTCCAGGCCCGACGTATCCAACTCGGGCTGTCCCAGGCGGAGCTGGCCGAGCGGTGTGGGATGAAGCAACCCCAGATCTCCCGCTTCGAAGGTGGCGGGACCGTGCCGACGCTTCCTCTCCTGCGCCGCCTGGCCCACGCCCTCGGCACAGACCTCACCATCAGCCTCACCCCGCACGACAAAGCCCCTTGACGAAATTTCGGCGTTCCTGGAATTCGCCGGAGGGTGCAGAGCGCTGACGGCAGTAGCGACGGCAACGGCCACGAATTACAGCGAACGAGCACGAACACCGATTTGCTATCAACTCGCAGCCTGACAAGCGAAGTTGCAGGATCATCCCCGCCTTGACCGCCAGTTCGTCGCGCAGCGCCTGCAAGGCCGTCAGTCCGGCGAGCGGGAGCCCAGCCGCCTCGGTGAAGTCCAGCGACTGCGGTATCTTCGCCACGCTGCGGCGAGCGCCAAGATCCGCCGGGCGGCCCGCCGCCGGGGTGTCGGCTACCGCTACCTGTTCATGCACCCCAGCGGAGCCGACCTCGAGGTACTGGCCGGCCTCGTCGACAAGGGCACCCTCAAGACCGTCACCGACCGTGTCTTCCCCTTCGAGCAGATCGCCGACGCCTTCGCCTACCTGGAACAGGGCCACGCCAAAGGCAAGGTCGTCGTCCAGATGTCGTGATCCAGTCACGATCAGCAGGTGGATTCAAGCTGAGTGAACGCCGAGGTCAGACATCCTTGATCTGTACTCGGTCGCCGCACAGTTTCGACCAGTCGTCGCGGTCCGAGGTCATTACGAGGACGGGGGCCGGGGAGCGGAGCGCCATCGCGGCGACGAGGGCGTCGATGGCGTACTTGTGGCCGTGTAGACCGCCGGCGTCGCTCAGTAGTTGCACAGCGGTGAGGCTGTCCGCCTGGGTGACGTCTTGGACCTGAAGGCGGGAGAGAAGCCAGCGCAGCCGGGCGGTATCCGTCTTCCCGTAGACGGCCTCCACCACCGTCAGCGCCGACACGAGGACGGGCACGCCTACGCGCCGAGCAGCCTCGATCCGGGTGATCATCTGGCGGTCGTTGCGCAGCAGCAGCGACAGCGCCTGGGAGTCGAGCACCAGGGACCTGGCCGCGGGCTCCTTCATGCTGCGCTGTCGTTCGACGCATAGGGCGCCGGTGCATCACCGAACAGTTCGCTCTGCGCGGCCTGGACTTCGGCCTCGCTCAGCGGCTCGTGCTCGGCTTCGTAGGCGGCCACGATCTCGGCGAGGCCGTCCATGGCGAGCTGATGCTGGACCGCCGCCGTTACATACGCGGACACGCCGCGCTTACCGGTACGGGTACGCAGAGCACCGAGGAGCTCGGAGGGCATCGACACGGAGATGTTCTCCGTGCCGCCGGGGCGCGGTGACTTCATAGCTGCAAGTCTAGTACAGAAACTATTACAGCGTCTGGAGTGCTGCGCGGCCTGTATCCGGGGCGGGCGTTGATGCGTAGTCTTGGCGCTTCTGGATCTTCTTGTGCTTTGCAGTGAATCCCGTGCTGGGATGGTGCTGGGATACGCCCACATAACCGCAGGTCAGAGCGGTTGTGGTGGAGTTCCGGTTCAATGTGTGAGCGGGTGGCGAAGGGGCCGGCCTCTTCGCCATGCTCGTGCTGGATCGTGCCGGGTGATCCGACGTGGGATCAGGTGTCGTAAACCGTGGAGTGATGGCCGACGTGCACGATCCACACCACCAGCTCTCCGTTGTCGATCGTGTAGACGAATCGGTAGTCACCGACTCGCAGGCGACGGCATTCGGGCTGGGACACGAGTGCGGTGATGTTGAAGCCGAGGGGATCGCTCTCCTGCTCGGTCAGCTTGGCCAGGATGCGGAGCGCCATGGCGCGGGGGATCTTGCGCAGCTCGGCCTGGGCCTCGGGCCGGAAGACGGTGCGGTACTCACTCACTGCGCGCCAGCGTCTCCCCCATGATGTCCTCGATCGGGATGCCGGGCGCACGGTTCGCCATGCGCTCGTCGATGATCCGGTTGATCTCGCGTTCCTCCCATTCCTGGTACTTCCGCAGTACTTCGATGGACACCACGGCGGCCACCTCTTTGCCTCGGCGCGTGATCACCGTAGGCACGTCGTCGCGGTCGGCCCGTTCCACGACCTCGGCCAGGTGCGCTCGGACATCGCGGATGGACTCGCTGGGCAGCGGCTGTGTCATGCGCTCATGGGTACCAAGTGTCGCGTGTGTACACAACGGTCTCGCTCGACAGTCACGCCCCGGCCGGGGCCGAGTCGGCCGGGCCGGAGGCCGGGGGGTGGGTCGGCTCGCCGCACTCCGCGCAGAAGCTGTCCCCGGCGCCGAGGGGTGCTTCGCAGAGCGGGCACAGCGGATCCGTGCCCGCCCCGGTCCGCGTGGTGGCCGCGCCGCCGTCCCAGTCGGCCTGATCGCGGGCGGCGAGCTCCCAGTCGAGCTCCCAGAGCCGGACGTCGTCCCCGCCCCTGGACAGTGCGACGCGGCCGTCGGAGCTCAGGGCCACGTCGTACACCTCCTTCTGGTGGCCTTTCAGGGCACGCAGGCAGTGTCCGGTGGCGACCTCCCATATCCGGACCGTGGAGTCGCTGCCGCCGGACAGCGCGAAGCGCCCGTCCGCGCTGAACCGGACCACCCAGGCGAAACCCGGGTGTTCATCGAATGTGCGCACACAGGCTCCGGTCGCGGTGTCCCACAGCCGGATGCTCCGGTCGTCCTTGTTGCCGCTGGACAGCAGGTGGCGCCCGTCGGTGCTCAGGCACACCGCGGTCGCGGCGCCGGTGTGCCCCGGCAGAGTGTGCAGACAACGACCGCTGTCCAGGTCCCACAGCCGCACCGAGTCCTGCGCGGCGGATGCGAGCAGCCTTCCGTCGGCACCGGCCCAGAGCGCCGTGACCCTGTCGCGGTGGCCCTCCAGCACGCGCAGGCAGCGGCGGCCGTCCGGATCCCAGACCCGGATGGTCCCGTCCTCACACCCGGTCAGCACCTGCCGCCCCTCGGCGCTGAAGCACCCCGTGACCGTCCGTTCGCTCCGGTCCAGGACCCAGAGGCAGTCGCCGGTGTCGGCCGACCACACCATGACGGTGCAGTCCCTGCTCTGGTTCAGGATCCTGCGCCCGTCGGCGCTCAACTCGACCGGCCCCGGCGGGAGTTGGCTGCCCTTGATGGCTCGCACACAGGTGCCGCTGTCGGTGTCCCAGATCCGCACCTTGTCGACCAGGACATCCGTCACGGCGATCCGGCCGTCGGCCGACAGATCGGCGCCGAACACAAAGCCGGTGGTGAGGGTCTTCACGGGCCGGGCCGCCCGCAGCCCCGTCCGGACCGCGAAGCGGCCCAAATGCTGCCAGGCGGCCAGGACTTGGGGCGCCCGCTCGTACCCGGGAGTCGCCCGGGCCCGGGTGAGCAGCTCGAGCGCGGCCGGGTAACGGCCGGCCGCCATGGCCTGTTCCGCCTCGGCGACCAGCGATTCCACCACCGTGCCCAGCCGGTTGAGCTCCGCGTATCTGCGCGGCCGGCTCAGCTGGAACGCGGCGGTGGAACCAGCGCCGTCACCGTGCGGCAGCCGCCACCGGCGCACCATGTTGTCCTGCCCGGCGGAGAGCCCGGACCGGGCATCGGCGCTCAGCAGGACGGCGCTCACATAGCTGCCGTGACCCCGCAGGGTCCGCAGGCACCGGCCGCTGCGCAGATCCCAGAAACGTACGGTGTTGTCGCCCGCGCCGGACAGCAGGAACCGGCCGTCGGCGCTGAGCGACAGTGTGGTGACCGATTCGATGTGCCCGGTCAGGGTGCGGACGCGGCGTCCGGTTTTCCAGTCCCACACATGGATGTCGCGGCCGGCGATGACGGCGGTGTCTCCGTCGGCGCTGAAGCACATGGCGCCTGCCTTCCTCTCCAACCCGGTCAGGGTGCGCAGGCAGCGGCCGGTGTCCAAGTCCCACAGGCGCACGCTGTGCTTCCAGTCGCGGGCCCGGTCGCCGGAGAGCGCCAGCCGTCCGTCGGCGCTCACCGCGAGCGACTCCAGCCGGTTGAAGCCATCGCCGAGACTCCAGCGGGTCTCGCCACCGGCCAGGTCCTGGACCTGAACGCGCCCGCGGGCACCGGGCCAGAGCGCGATCCGGGCATCCGCGCTCAGCTGGACGGGGAAGTCCTCACCCGGCGGAAACGGCGCATGGGTGCGCGTGCTGTCGCCGAACTCCCGCAGGCAGCGAGCGGCGGCCACGTCCCAGCAGCGCACCACGCCGGACCTGTCCGCGGTGACGGCGAAGCGCCCGTCGGCGCTCAGGGCGACCGAGTGCACCCGGCCGGAATGCCCGTCGAGAGCGGTCCGGCACGCTCCGCTGTCAACGTCCCACAGCCGGGCGGCACTTCCCTGGCTGCCCGTCAGTGCCAGCCGTCCGTCGGCGCTCAGACAGACCGGGATGTGTGAGTCGATCCGGTCGAACAGCGGTGTGTTCTCATCCGGTTGTATCCGCCAGGGCACTTCCCTCGCTTCGGTGCAGCGGGCGTCGGTGACCTCTCCGGACCGGATCGCGCCCAGGGTCGCCGCGATCTCCGGCTCCTCGGGCCGCTCGCGCTCGAGGCCGACCAGGACGGCCCGTGCGGTGCCGAGATCACCGCGTTCCAGGTGCACCCGGGCCAGCAGGTGCCGTGCCTGCCGGGGATCGGCCGGGCCGGCCCCGATGTGCTCCAGGGCGCCGACCAGGTCCTCGTCGGTGATGGCGCCGCGCCGCCACCGCGACAACCCCGCGTTATAAGTGGCCGACAGATGCTGTGGGTCGGCCGTCAGGGCCGCCCGGAACGCCTCCTCGGCCTCGGACCGCCTGCCGAGGTCATACAGGGACAGGGCCCGGTTGTTGAGCTCGTCGGCGCGCAGGTCGGCGGCCGCGGGCGCCCGGTGCGCGTGGGGGGACCCCGTCACCTGCCGGTAGATGTCGCCCAGGTCGGCGGCGACCTGAGCCATCGAAGCCGGTCGCCGGCCGGGATCCTCGCGCAGACAGCGCTCCAGCAGATCGCCGAGGGCCGGCGGCATCACGGCGGCCGCCCCGGCCCCGCCCGAGGCGCGGAAGTCGGTCAGCGCCGCACCCGCGATGGCCCCGAACAGCCAGGTCACCCCGCCGTTGAACATCTCCAGCACGGAGACCGCGAAGCTGTAGATGTCGCTGCGCCGTCCCAGCGGCCGGCCCGCCGTCTGCTCCGGGGAGGCATAGGCCGGGGTCATGCCGCCGCTGGGGACCGGCACACTGACCCCGGACGGGGCGTCCGGGCCGGGAACGCCGGCGGCCACGGCCCGGGCCCGGGCCAGTCCGAAGTCGGTGACCTTCGCCGTCACCGTGCCGCCCTCGTCGTCCAGCAGGACGTTGGCCGGTTTCACATCCTGGTGCACCAGGCCTCTGCCGTGGGCGTGTTCGAGCCCCCAGGCGGTCTGGATCGCCAGATCCAGGATCCGGGCCACCACCCCCGCCCGGTCACCCCGGTACAGCCGCCGGCTGTCGATCCAGTCGCGCAGGCTGCCGCCGGGCACATACTCGGCGAAGACCCGGGGAACACCGTCGATGACGCGGACGTAGTGGCAGCCGCAGATGTTCGGATGCATCCCCAACGACACCCAGGTCTCCGCCTCGGTGACAAACTGCTCCCGGTCGGCCTCGGTGCGGAACGACTCCGCCCGCGGGCACTTCACCGCCAGATCGGTGCCCCACGCCAAGTGCCGGACCCGGTACACCACACCCATCCCACCGTGTTCATGCACCCCGGTCACCCGGTACCTGCCGTCGATGACCTGACCGACCCCCCAAAGATCCGGGGCGGTGACCGGTCGGCTCGGCTCCTTCATGTCGAATCCCCCTCGTATGCGGGCGACTTCCTATCCTGCGCCCTGGTGCTGGATCAGGCCGAGTCCGGTGAACATCTCGCGACACCACGACAGGGCCGAGTCAAGGTCATGCCATTGGAGATCACCGGGATTCAGGTGGGGAAACACATAGGGATCCCGGATGCCGGCGGGCAGGTCCGCGGGCCGGCAGGTGTACGGTGCACAGCCGTACCGCGACTCCTTCAACAGCCGTGCGGTCGCGGCATCCTGTCCGTCCCACACGGCGAACCACAGCCGGCGGAGCATCGCCGGATGTGCGACGGCGAAGATCAGCCGGCCGATGTCGAGGGGCTCGCCCGAGGCGATCACTCTGGCCACCGCCGAGCACCGTGCGTCCTCCCCCTTCCTCCCCACCCGGGCCGTGTAACCGGACCAGATCTCCACGCTGTGTCCGGCCTCGATGACGGCCGCGCAGAGGGCCGCCAGCGCCAGCCCCCGGTTGCGGATCGAGGTGTGCGGGGTGGTGTTGTCATAGGTGGCCGAGATCAGGAAGGTGACCACCTTGCCCTGTCTGGACACTCGCCGGGGCACCGAGTCCACCATGCACTCGGGCACGCCGGCGAGATAGGCGCTGATGTCCACCTCGCTGCCGGTGACATCCCACACCGGTTCCAGCGAGACGACGGACGTCCCCAGACCGGCCCGCTCCCGGAGCGCGCCGACGGTGATCTCCTGCTCCTGGAGCGGGAGATGCCAGCCGTCGACGGCCAGCCGGAGCGCCTCCTCCCAGGTCGCCCCGGCCCACTCGGGGGTGCTGTGCCGGCCGTCGCCGTCCGGAATGCTCTCCGGCGCCCCGGCCGCGTCCAGGAACTCCTGCCAGGACAGCATGGGCGCGAGCACCGGCTCCGTCATGCCTGCGCCTCCTGTCCCGGCTCGTCGAGGCCGAGCGCGGTGCGGTGGGCGGCGGACAGGCCGCGCGTCACCCGCCACCGCAGCGCCTGGTCCAGGGTCGCCCCGGCCTCCAGCAGCCGGGCCCCGTCGATGGCGGCGCGCGGGGAGAAGGCCAGCGGCAGCCGCTTCTCCGCGGCGGCCACCCGCAACCGACGGATCTCCAGGAGGAGTTCCCGTGCCTCGTCCGGCCGGGACGGGGCGTTGGCCAGGACGAGCCGGAACTCCAGCCGGTGATCGATCGGCACATCGATCACCACAAACCGGTCCAGGGTGGCGGCGTCCAGCGCCTGCCGTCCGACGTACTGGCGGTCGGCGCCGTGGCCATAGGTGTTGCCGGTGGCGATCAGCCGGAAATCCTGGTGCGCCGCCACCATGCCGTCGGCGAAGGCACAGGTGCGCAGCGCGAGGGCCTGGTTCAGTTCGCCGAGCAACCCCGGGTGGCCGTTGTCCAGTTCGTAAGAGGAGCATCACACCGCCGTGCTCGAACGCCCGGCGGAACGGCGTGTCGTGGTAGTGACCGTGCGCGTCGAAGTAGCCGAACACCTTGCTCATCGGTGTGGTCGGTCCCAGCGAGAGCGCCTGCAGTTCGAGCCCCAGTGCCTCGGCCGCGTGCCCGGCCAGCATCGACTTGCCGGTACCGGCGGGCCCGACCAGGAAGACATGGCACTGTGCGTGCAGGGCGAGCAGCAGTTCCGGCAGCACCCGGTGGGTGTCGGTGCTCAGTTCGACGGTGCGGCCCGCCGGCAGCGTCACCTGGACGACCGGCGGGGTGACCTCGGCGAAGGCCTTGGCGACCTCGTCCCGCACGGTCTGGACGAACTCCGGCTGCGCGGCCAGCAGCGCGTCCCGCGACGCCTGGACGGCGATCTTGCGGACCGTGCTCTGGTGCTGTGCGAGGCGCGCGGCGAACGCCTCCTCGGCGGCCTTGGCCGCGGCGCCGGCGATGGCCCGCACCGCCGTGTCGTCCACGGCGGGTTTCGCCGCCTTCTCGATGAACCGCCTGGACTGCTCGGTGACTTCCCGCACCAGAGCGGCCCGTTCCCGGTCCAGGGCCGCGCTCACGGCGCGGGCGACGGACGTTCCCTCCCATCGGACAAAGACATCGTTGGCGATCTGGCTCGCTATCTTCTCTATCTCGGATCTGGCGGTGGCCCGCAACGCAGACTCCTCTTGAACCGCGGTGACGCCCGGTGCGAATGCCGAAGCAGCCTATGACGCCCGCTCCGGGAGGGGTCCCGGAGGTGTCGCACTACCCTCTGACCGTGGCCCGGGTGGAGGGAGGGAGCGCACCTTGGCGATCGAGGACTTCGTACCGCAGATGTTGCCCGCTTCGATGCGCAGCCTGGCCGCGGGGGTGCCCGCGGCTCCGGCCGGCTCGATCTTCGCGCTGGCCGCCGATGGCGGGTTCGCCGTGCCGCCCCGGAAGTTCACCCTGTGCTTCGGGCGGAGCGCGGCGGACGTGCATGTCGCCATCGGCACCGACGACCCCTATATCAGCAGGCTGCAGGGCGAGTTGCGGGGTGATGGCCGGGAATGGCGGCTGCGCAACACCGGCAGGCTGCCGATCCGGCTGCCGGACGAGAACCTGGTGCTGTCCGGTCATGAGACCTTGCTGGAGCCCGGCTATACCCCGCTGCTCATCGGCTCGCCGAAGCGCCGGTCGCATCTGCTGGAGGTCCATGTGGTCGGCTCGGCCGCCGAGGGCACCGGCGGTCGGCCCGGCGGCCGGACGCGGTCACCGGACGTCCATCACCTGGATCCGGTGGAGCGGCTGGTGCTGACCGCGCTCGCCCAGCGCTACCTGCGCCAGGAGCGCTATCCGCAGCCGGTGTCGTGGAAGCAGGTGGCCGACGACCTGAACCGGGTGTCGGGGGACCGGGAGTGGACGCCCAAGGTGGTGGCGCACCTGGTCGGCGCGGTGCGGGTGCGGCTGTCCGCGGGACCTGCCCCGATCCCCGGCATCCTGCGCGAGGACGGGGTCGGTGAGCCGGTGGGGAACGCGCTGAACCACAACCTGATCCAGGCGCTGCTGAAGAACGCCGCCTTGCTGCCGGCGGATCTGCGCCTGCTCGGTGAGGACGGCGCGGACGGCGCGGACGGCGCCGGGGGGTAGCACGTCATGGCTTGCCGCTCCCGTACAGCCAGGTCGCGAACAGCGCCGACAGGTCCTTCCCCGACACCTGCCGGGTCAGCGCGATGAAGTCGCCGGTCTGTACGTTCCCGAACCGGTGGTCGGCGAGCCAGGTGCGCAGGATGGTGAAGAAGGTCTGGTCGCCGACCGCTTCGCGGACCTTCTGCAGGGTCATCGCGGCACGGCCGTAGACCGGGGAGCCGGAGATCTCCTTCGCGGTCGGAGGCTTCGCGGGCGGGAATGACCACAGCTCGTCGTTCTTGTCCCGGGCGTAGTACTTCTGGAAGGTTTGGGCGGTGGTGGGGCCGCCGTGCTGTTCGTCCCAGAGCCACTCGGTATAGGTCGCGAAGCCCTCGTTGAGCCACATGTCCTGCCAGTTGTGCGGGGTGACGGAGTCGCCGAACCACTGGTGCGAGAGTTCATGGACGACCGAGTTCAGGTCGGGCGGGTGGTTGAAGTAGGGGCGGTTCTGGGTCTCCAGCGCGTAGTCGATCTCGGGTCCGGCGCCGACGATCGCGCCGGTGGAGGAGAAGGGGTACGGGCCGAAGACCTTGCTGCCCCAGTCGGTGATCTCACCGGTCCAGCGGGGGACGTCGGCGGCCTTCTTGGCCACGGCGGTGTCGGTCGCCACATACTGCGGCACCCTGCCCGCCGCGCCCTGGTCGGCCTGGAACTTCCCGATCGCGACGGTGGCCAGGTAGCTGGCCATGGGCTCGCCGGTGTGCCACTGGAAGGTGCTGCGGCCGTCCGCGGTCCGCTGCCCGCGCAGTTCGCCGTTGGAGACGGCGGTGAGGCCCGCGGGGACGCTGACGGCGATGTCGTAGGTCGCCTTGTCGGACGGGTGGTGGTTGCCGGGGAACCAGGCCATCGAACCGTTGGGCTCGCCGAGCCCGACGGCCCCGTCGGTGGTCCGGAGCCAGCCCTCGTGTGAGCCGTCGGGGTCGGTGATGGTCTGTGGGGTGCCCTGGTAGGCGACGGTGGCCGTGAAGCCGGTGTCGCGGTCGAGCGGGCGGCCGGGGGTCAGCCGCAGCTCATCTCCCTTGCGGGTGATGGTCGCGGGGGCGCCATTGACGGTGGCCTGCCGGACGTCCAGGCCGTGGAAGTCCAGGGAGAAGGAGGACAGTGCGCGGTCGGTCCGGGCGGTGATCTCGGTCGTCCCGGTGAGGCTGTTGTCCTTGGGCTGGTAGGAGAGCGTGATGCCGTAGTGGCTCACCAGATAGCCGCCGTTGCCCATGGCCGGGAAGAGCGGGTCGCCGAGTCCCTTGACGCCGGCCGTGGGGGTGTCCCGGTGGCTCGCCGCGTGGGTGGGCGTACAGGCCGCGCAGGCGGCCAGCAGCAGGGCGCCGGACAGGGCGCGGAGACGTTGGCGGCGCACGGGCGACTCCTCGGGACGCTCGGCGATGTCAAGATCCCCTGCATGGTTGCAGATGTGCCCGCTGGGACGGCGCATCGCAAGGTGCTTCGGGGTGCCGCCTACACGCCCTTGAGCTGCAATTCACCACATCTGGTGAATCCTTGGCCTTGAGTTGCGGACCACAACCGAGGGTTGCCAAGCTGTTGCGGACCGTCAACCTTTGGGAGTGGACGTGGCTTTCGGTGACCAGCCCGCATACCTCCGCGTCGCCGGCGATCTCCGTCAGAAGATCGTCGCCGGTGAGCTGCCGCCGCACACCCGCCTTCCCTCCCAGGCCCGCATCCGCGAGCAGTACGGCGTCTCGGACACCGTCGCCCTGGAGGCCCGCAAGGTCCTGATGGCCGAGGGGCTGGTCGAGGGCCGCTCCGGTTCGGGCACCTATGTCCGCGAGCGGCCCGAGCGGCGGGCCGTGGTGCGTACGGGATACCGGTCCGCCGGGGAGTCCACGCCGTTCCGCCAGGAGCAGGCCGACGTCAAGATCAAGGGCACCTGGGAGTCGCGCAGCGAGCAGCTCGGCGCGGATGCGGACGTCGCGGAGCGGCTGCGCATCGGGGTGGGCGAGCGCGTGATGCGCACCGAGTACCTCTTCCGCACCGGGGGCGAGGCGACCATGCTCTCCACCTCCTGGGAGCCGCTGGCCGTCACCGGCCGCACGCCGGTGATGCTCCCCGAGGAGGGTCCGCTGGCCGGGCGCGGGGTGGTGGAGCGGATGGCCGCCATCGACCTGATCGTGGACAACGTCACCGAGGAGATCAGCGCGCGGCCGGGCCTGGCCCAGGAGACGCTCGCCCTCGGCGGGGTGCCGGGTCACCAGGTGCTCGTCGTCTCGCGGACGTACTTCGCGGGCGGCTGCCCGGTCGAGACGGCGGATGTCGTGATGCTCGCCGAGCGCCACCGGATCGCCTATCACCTGCCGGTGAAGTAGCCGTGACGGCCGGATGAACTGACTCGGGAGTCAGTTCCCGGCGCGAAGTGACCCCTCGGAATGGTCTGAACCAACAGGGGTGATATGTGGGTTAAATATCACTTTGTCCGTATTTGGAGGAGTGGTGTCCTGTGTTGCAAACCTCACATAGGTCCAGGTCAGGGTCCTTTCGCGGAACCAACTTGGCCAAATCGCCCGTACGATGCGGGGGTTTGTGTCCTGCCGTGGGGGAGCTAGAAAGCAAAGGAGAACCGGGGCTTGAGTACCGAACGGGGTTCCCACTCCAATTACCGCCGGACCCTCGGTCCGGTGGCCCTGACGGCCGTCGGTCTCGGGTCGATCATCGGCTCCGGATGGCTCTTCGGAGCCCAGCGGGCCGCCGGCATCGCCGGCCCGGCCGCGATCCTCGCCTGGGTGATCGGCGCCGTCGTCGCGCTCACCATCGCGCTCACCTACAGCGAGCTCGGGGCGATGTTCCCCAAGGCCGGCGGCATGGTCCGGTACGGCCAGTACTCGCACGGCTCGCTGGCCGGCTACCTCGCCGCGTGGGCCAACTGGATCGCGATCGTCTCCGTCATCCCCGGCGAGGCGACCGCGTCCGTGCAGTACATGAGCTCCTGGAAGTGGCAGTGGGCCAAGGACCTGTACGACGGCAAGGAGCTCACCGGCACCGGTGTGGCCCTCGCCAGCGTCCTGCTGATCTTCTACTTCTTCCTCAACTGGTTCGCGATCACCCTGTTCGCGAAGACCAACAACGCGATCACCGTCTTCAAGGTCGTCGTCCCGGTCCTGACCGCGGGCGCCCTGATGTGGTCGCACTTCGACACCCACAACATCGAGTCGGCGGGCGGCTTCACCCCGAACGGCTGGAGCGCGGTCTTCACGGCGGTCGCCACTTCCGGCATCGTCTGGGCCTACAACGGCTTCCAGTCCCCGCTGAACATGGCCGGCGAGGCCCGCAACCCCGGCAAGTCGCTGCCCAAGGCCGTCATCGGCTCGATCCTCATCGCGCTGGTCATCTATATCGCGCTGCAGGTGGCCTTCCTGATGGCCATCCCGTCCGGTGACCTCGCCGGTGGCTGGAAGGCGCTCACCTACAAGTCGCCGCTCGCCGACCTGGCCACCGCCTGGGGCCTCAACTGGCTCGCGATGGTGCTCTACGCGGACGCCTTCATCTCCCCGTCCGGCACCGGCATGATCTACGCCGCCACCACCTCGCGCATGATCCACGGCGTGCAGGAGAACGGCCATCTGCCGGGCATCTTCGGCAAGGTCGACAAGAAGACCGGCGTGCCGCGTCCGGCCCTGGTGCTCAACCTGGTCATCGCCTTCCTGTTCCTCGCGGTCTTCCGCGGCTGGGGCTCGCTGGCCGAGATCGTCTCGATCGCGACCGTCATCTCCTACATCACCGGCCCCGTCGCCGTGATGTCGCTGCGCCGCATCGCGCCGGACCTCAAGCGCCCGGTCAAGCTGCGCGCCATGCCGGTCATCGCGCCCGTCGCGATGGTCTTCGGCTCGCTCGTCCTCTACTGGGGCAAGTGGCCGCTCACCGGCAAGGTCATCCTGATCATGGCGGTCGGCCTGCCCATCTGGGCCTGGTATGAGCTGCGCAAGCCGTGGGCCGAGCTCAAGCCGCATCTGAAGGCGGGCGCCTGGATGGTGACCTATCTGCTGGTGATGGCCTTTGTCTCCTGGAGCGGCGGCACCAAGTTCGGCGGCCGGGGCTATCTGGCCGAGGGCTGGGACCTGCTGGTCGTCGCCCTGATCGGCCTCGCCTTCTATCTGTGGGGTGTGCGCAGCGCATGGCGCAACCCGACTCTGGTGGCGACCGAGAAGGAGATGCTGGCGGCCCAGGACGAGCCCGAGGACGCCCCGGTGGAGCCGGCGAAGGCGCACTGAGCGATGCGTTCGGTCACTCTCAGGTGGCCGAATGCGCATCTCTTCGTGAAAACCCGTATCCGCTGTGTAAAGGTCGGGCGTACGCTCGGGCATATGCAGACTGCGGTTTCTTCGCGCGGCGCCGAAGGGCGTGCGCCGGTGCGGTCTGGGCCGGCGCTCGTCATGGCAGAAGGGCAGGGGCGATGAACGACAACGGAGCGGCCCTGCCCTGGCTGGTGATCCGCCAGGACGACAACGGCAACCGCTATCGCGTCGGTCGCTATGCCACCAGAACGGAGGCCGAGCGGGTCGCGGACCGGTTGGACGCCAAGGGGCACCGGCAGCTCTACATCGTGGAGCGAGTGGCCCGATAGCCCGGCTCCGATTGCCCGGCTCCTACGCCGAACGTGCGGCAGGCGCATCGTGCCTGCTGCACGAGATATGTCAACCCCCATACCGGGTATGTGCTGATTATTCTCCCCAAACCGGTCATTGTCGGTGGGGTCGGTTCGGCAACGGGTGTGGAAGTGGTCGGCGTGAGCGACAGTGCAGGGATCTTGGCGTCAACGCCCGGATTCGCCGAATGGAGCTTTCCCGCCGAGGCCGGCGCCGTGCGCACGGCCCGCACCCTGGTCCGCGACACCCTGCACGAGTGGGGCATGCAGACGATCACGGATGTGACCGTGCTGCTGGTCAGCGAGCTGGTCACCAACTCCCTGCGCTATGCGAGCGGCCCCATCGGCGTCCGGATGTACTCCCGGGCCGGTGGGGCGCTGCTGGTCGAGGTCTCCGACCCGCTGCCCGACCCGCCCCGCGAGCGCGACGCCCAGCCCGACGACGAGGGCGGACGCGGACTGCAATTGGTGGCACTGGCCTCACGCCGATGGGGTACGCGTCAGGGGGGCAGCGGGAAGACGGTGTGGTTCGAACTCGGCTTGTCAGGTTAGGAAGCCGGGGAGAACACATAGCGGTTGAGACCGTGCTGTGATCGTGAAGTCCGTGTTCCGAAGGCCCCCTGTGCTGGATACTCGGCCTTCTGATGCCGGTGCGAGCACATCAGCCGGAGGGGACGGGCACGTGAGCGAACAGCCAACGGGTACTGCGGCGGGCAGGTCGGAGGGGGTGGACGCCACCGCGATGTGGCAGGACAGCCCGCCCGGCTCTCTCTATGACCACATTCGCGTGGCGTCGTTCTCCCTGGGGGCCGACGGGCGGATCGAGCAGTGGAGCGAGCGGGCCGCCGAACTGTTCGGAATAACGCCTGGGCAGGCGGTCGGCAGAGAGCCGGGCGAGGTGTTCACCGCGGCCGCGTCATCTCCCGGGCAGCAGCCGGGGGTCGTCTTTTCGGGCGATTTCCAGGGCGAGTTCCCCGGTGGCGGCCGGCCCTGGACCGGACTCGTCCCGTACCAGCGCGACGACCGGCAGCAGGGCCTCGCCGAGATCTATGTGATGCCCAGCCAGAACGGCCGCGGCGAGCGTGCCGCGCTCTGCGTTGCCGTCGATGTCCGGGCGCTGCAGGGAATAGAGACGGACATCGCCGCCTCGGAAGCCGTTTTCGGCCAATCTCCGCTCGGGTTCTTCTTCTTCGGTACGGACCTGCGGCTGCTCCGGGTCAATGAGAGCTTCGCCCAGACCTTCGGCCGCCCCGCCGCCTGGCACCGCGGCCGTACCCCGCACGACTTCCTGCCCCGGACCGAGGCCGAGCGGCTGACCGCGGCCCTGCGCCAAGTCCTGGACAGCGGGCGGCCGGTGGCCGACCTGCAGCTCGTCGGGCCGGTGCCGGGGCGCAGCGAGCGGCGCCGCTGGTCGGTGTCGCTGTACCGGCTGCACGGCGGCAGCGGGCGGCCGATCGGGGTGGCGGCGATCGCCACCGATGTCACCGGGCGCCGCCGCGCGGAGCGCGAGGCCGCGGGCGTACGGCGCAATCTGGCGCTGCTCAATGAGGCGTCGGCGCGGATCGGCACCTCGCTCGACCTGGAGACCACCGCGCGGGAGCTGCTGGATGTCGCGGTGCCCCAGTTCTGCGACCTGGCTTCCGTCGATCTCTACCAGGGCCTGCTGGTCGGTGACGAGGCACCGCCCGGCCTGGCGGACGGCAGCGCGGAGCTGCGGCGGGTGGCCTACGCCAGTGCGGTGTCGGGGGCACCGGTCGCCGCCGACGACAAGCCCATCCAGGTCGGTGAGGTGCACCGCTATGCGTTCCACTCGCCGTGCGCGGGGGCGCTGCGCACGGCGAGCCCGCAGGCCATTCCGAGCCGGGACGCGGCGGAGGCGCCCGAGCTCGGCACCTCGGTGCAGTCCACGCTGGCGGTGCCGATGGTGGCGCGGGACACGGTGGTGGGGCTGGTGCAGTTCACCCGGACGAAGGGCAGCGAGCCGTTCGGCGAGCGGGACACCGCGCTCGCCGTCGAGCTGGCCTCGCGCGCGGCGGTCTGCATCGACAACGCCCGGCTGTACCGCAGGGAGCACGAGCGCGCCCTGATCCTCCAGCGCAGCCTGCTGCCGCCGGTCTCCCCGGAGGCGGCGGGCCTGGAGATCGCTTGCCGCTATCTGCCGGGCAACGCCGCCACCGAGGTGGGTGGCGACTGGTTCGACGTCATCGAGCTGCCCGGGCACCGGACGGCCCTGGTCGTCGGCGATGTGATGGGCCGCGGGCTGCGGGCCGCCGTCGCGATGGGCGAACTGCGCACCGCGGTAAGGACCTTGGCCATGCTCGATCTGGAGCCCGCCGAGGTGCTCTCCCATCTGGACGAGATCGCCCATGGGCTCGGCAGGCCCGGCGGCACCCAGTCCGCGCCGCGCGGGGTGCGCGGCAGCGTACGGCCCGCCGACCTGTCCGAGGTGTACCTGGCGACCTGCGTCTATGCCGTGTACGACCCGGTCACCCGGCGCTGCACGGTCGCCAACGCCGGTCATCTGCCGCCGGTGCTGGTCGAGCAGGGCGCTCCCGGGCGGCTGCTGGAGGTGCAGCCGGGGATGCCGTTGGGCGTCGGTGGCGAGCTGTTCGAGGAGACCGTCGTCGAGCTGCCGGACGGCGCCCTGCTGGCGCTGTACACGGACGGCCTGGTGGAGTCCCGGGACCATCCGCTGGACGAGGGGCTGCAGGCCTTTCAGGACGCCCTCACGGATCCGGCACGGCCGCTGGAGGACGTCTGTGACCATGTGCTGAGCGCGCTGGACACCCACCATGGCGAGGACGACATCGCCCTGCTCATGGCGCGGCTGCGGGGGCTGCCGCCGGGGCATGTGGGCGACTGGACGCTGCCGCCCGAGCCGCGTTCGGTCGCCCGGGCCCGTGAACTGGCCCGGGACCAGCTGCCGTTGTGGGGTCTGGAGAGCCTGGTCGACACGGCGGAGCTGCTGGTGAGCGAGCTGGTCACCAATGCGCTGCGCTATGGCGAGGGAGAGATCCGGCTCCGGCTGCTGCTGGACCGCACGCTGGTGTGCGAGGTCTGGGACGGGGGGCTGGTGCAGCCCCGCAGGCGCCGTGCGAACGACACGGACGAGGGCGGCCGGGGCCTGCAGCTGGTCGGGCTGCTCAGCGCGGCATGGGGGAGCCGGCGGATTCCGGACGGGAAGACGGTGTGGTTCGAGCTGGCGTTGCCGGGCGGGGGTGAGGAGACGCCGGACGCGGTGGAGGCGCTGATGAGCCTCTATTGACTTTGAACGGTTACCGGCCGACGCGGCACTAGAGGCCGGCCAGCCGGCCCCGGGTGGCGCCCCCGCCGAAGGTGGCGGGCAGCAGCCCGGCCAGCACGATCCCGCCCAGCAGTGCTCCGCCCATCGCATGCGGGGGCTGTGAGGCCTCGGTGTCCTGGGCCGGATACGCGGTCACATCGTGCTCGGCCAGGGCCCGGGCCTGCCGGGCCAGCGAGTCCGCCTGGCCGGTCGAGGACAGGGCCGCGGCCGGCGGCCCGGTGTCGGCCAGCGACCGGCCGAGCGCCAGGTGCCGTTCGGCCTCGGCCAGCCGGGTGCGGGCCCGGCTGCCGATCGCCCCGCGGTGGGTGGCGATGTAGTCCCGGGCCCCGGCCACCTCGCCGCGCGCGGTGAGCACCGCCCGGGAGACCCGCGCGCGGGCCCGGGTCGCACCGGCCGCCGCGCCCGACGCCGAGTCGAACGCGGCCGCCGCCTCGTCGAGCCGCCGCACCACCGCCAGGGGGTCGTACCGCTCGCCCACGGCCTCCTTGCGCGCGGCGGCGAGTATCTCCGCGGCCCCCGGCGGGGCCGCCGCGCAGGCCGCTTCGGCGGCCTCGGCGTCGGCCAGCGCACCCCGCAACGCACCTTCCGCACCGGCGAGTTCATGGGCCCGCCGGAGCACCGCGGCGGTGAGGGTGCGGGCCTGGGACAGCGCGGCCTCCGCCGCCCGCAGCGAGGCCACCGCGCGCGGTGTGTCGGCGCCGCGCGGCCGGGCCAGTGCCAGGCGGGCCTCCTCGAGCGCGGCCCGGGCGAAGGCGAGCCGGTCGCGGGCCTCGCCCGGGTATGGGGCGACGCCCGCCAGTGCCTCGGGCGCGCACCCGGCGGCGAGTGCGGCCAGTGCGGCCTCGGCGGTGCCGGTGCGCGGCTCCAGCGCCCGTACCGCGTCGGCGGCGGCGCGGAGGGCGGTCTCGGGGTCGGCCGACAGTCCGCGCAGCCGGTCGAAGGCCGCGGACTCGGCGTCCAGCCGCCGGTTGGCGCTGGTGCAGCGGGAGCAGATCTCGTCGAGGGTGTGCCGGCGGATCTCCTCGTCCTGGTGCGGGGCGTCGGCGAGCTGCTGCCGCAGCCGGAAGGCGTCGGCGAGCTCGCCCTTGGCGTAGGCGACGGCCTCGGCGAACGGCAGCGTCGCCGCCTCTCCCAACTGGGCGGCGGCGAAGGAGAGTTCCTCGGCGCTGGTGCGGACGGCGTCATCCGTCTCGACGAGGTTCAGCTCGGCCTCCCGGTCCAGCTCGGGCAGCGGGGTGAGCGGCTGGGCCATGCGGGCCAGCCCGGGCGGGGTGGTCGTTCCCACCACCGGACGGGCCTCCTCGGCGCGGCGCAGGCGGGCGGCGCGCCGGGAGCCCAGGTAGAGGACGACCGCACACACCAGGCCGCCTGCGGCCACCGGCAGCCACACCCGGCGGTCGCCGGGCACCAGCGCGCTGCTGCCGGGGTCGGGGCGGCCGGGGATGATGACCGGGGCCTGGACGGGCCTGCCCAGCAGCAGGGCGCGGTAGCCGTCGGCGGCGCCGATGGCGGCGCCCGCCCAGTCGTGCTGTTTGAGGGCCGGGGCGATGGCGATGGCGGCGACCTGGTCGAGCTGCTCGGGGCGGAAGCCGGAGTCGGGGGCGGCGGAGACGGCGAACTGGTGCGGGTAGGTGGCGATGGCGAGCAGTACGTCATGGGGGCCCAGGCCGTTGCGGTCGGCGGTGGCGTCGGCCCAGTCGTGGCCGGAGCGGCCGGAGAAGTCCCGCACATAGGTGACATACAGCTGCAGCTTGTGGGTGGCGTGCAGCCGGTTGAGCGCGTTGTCGACCTGGACGCGCCGGCGGCCGAGCGCGCCGACGGTGTCGGTGATCCGGCCGGTGGCCTCGAGGTCCAGCGGGGCGTCCAGCGGGGCGTCGGCCCGGGCGGCGGCCGCGGCCGGGAGCAGCAGGGCGAGCAGCGCGAGTAGGGCGCTGATCATGGTCAGGCCTGGTGCCCCCGGCCCGTACCGCCTCGGAAGCCGCGTCACACTTTGGAGCCTATGACCGGATTGTCGAAGCCGCTACCGGGAGCGCGTGTGGTATTACACTCCGTGCTCGCGCCCCCTGTGGCGGATCTTGTTGCCCAGCCAGACCAGCGGGTCGTAGGAGCGGTCCACCACCCGTTCCTTGAGGGGGATCAGCGCATTGTCGGTGATCTTGATGTGCTCGGGGCAGACCTCGGTGCAGCACTTGGTGATGTTGCAGTAGCCGAGGCCGTGGTCCTCGCGCGCGGCGTGCTTGCGGTCGGTGCCGGACTCGGCGGCGGCGTCCAGCGGGTGCATGTCGAGCTCGGCGACGCGCATCAGGAAGCGGGGGCCGGCGAAGGCGGGCTTGTTCTCCTCGTGGTCACGGACCACATGGCAGGTGTCCTGACACAGGAAGCACTCGATGCACTTGCGGAACTCCTGTACGCGGTCCACGTCTTGCTGCCGCATCCGGTACTCGCCGGGCCCCAGGTCCGGGGGCGGGACGAACGCGGCCACCTCACGCGCCTTGGCGTAGTTGTAGCCGACGTCCGTCACCAGGTCCCGGACCACCGGGAAGGCCCGCATGGGGGTGACGGTCACCGTCTCGGCGGGGTCGAAGACCGACATCCGCGTCATGCACATCAGCCGCGGCCGGCCGTTGATCTCCGCACTGCACGAACCGCACTTGCCCGCCTTGCAGTTCCAGCGGACCGCGAGATCGGGTGCGGCGGTGGCCTGGATCCGGTGGATGATGTCGAGGACCACCTCGCCCTCGTTGACGGTGACCTCGTAGTCGGTGAGGCCGCCACCGTCCGGGTCACCTCGCCACACCTTGAAGCGGGCCTGATACTGCGGTTTTCCGGGGGCCGACCCCCGGACCCCCGGCCGGACCTCCGGGCCGCCCGGAGCGTCATCGTGCGGCGAAGGCTGGTGACTCATCCGGTGAGCTCCTCGTCGGTCAGGTACTTCTGGAGTTCTTCCTTCTCGAAGAGGTCCAGCAGATCGGCCCGCATCGGCGGCAGCTCCTGCCGCTCCAGCCGGATGCGCCCCAACGCGGGGTCCTCCGCGGCCGGTTCGGTGCTGTCCTCGGCCAGCCGGCACACCAGGCCGACGCGCCGCCACCGCCGGTCCATCGCCGGGTGGTCGTCGCGGGTGTGCCCGCCGCGGCTCTCCTCGCGTTCCAGCGCCGCCCGGGCCACGCACTCGCTGACCAGCAGCATGTTGCGCAGATCCAGCGCCAGATGCCAGCCGGGGTTGAACTGGCGGTGCCCCTCCACCCCGGCCCGCCGGGCCCGGACCCGCAGCCCGGCCAGGCGCCGCAGCGCCTCCTCCATCTCGGGGGCCCGGCGGATGATGCCGACCAGGTCGTTCATCGACTGCTGGAGCTCCTGGTGCAGGGTGTACGGGTTCTCGCCGGAGCCCTCCGGCGCGTCCTCCGCCCCGAACGGGCGCAGCGCCTCCGCCTCCGCCGAGGCGATGTCCGCCTCCGGTACGGCGGGCCGGTCGGCGGGGCCGAGCCCGGCCGCGTACCGCGCCGCGTGCAGTCCGGCGCGGCGGCCGAAGACCAGCAGGTCGGAGAGGGAGTTGCCGCCGAGCCGGTTGGAGCCGTGCAGCCCGCCGGCCACCTCGCCGGCCGCGAACAGGCCCGGTACCCCGGTGGCGGCGGCCGTGTCCGGGTCGACCTCGACGCCGCCCATCACATAGTGGCAGGTGGGGCCGACCTCCATGGCCTCGGCGGTGATGTCCACATCGGCCAGTTCCTTGAACTGATGGTGCATGGAGGGCAGTTTGCGCTTGATCACCTCGGCGGGCATCCGAGTGGAGACGTCCAGGAAGACCCCGCCGTGCTCGGTGCCGCGCCCGGCCTTGACCTCGGAGTTGATGGCGCGGGCGACCTCGTCGCGGGGGAGCAGCTCGGGCGGCCGGCGGTTGTGGTCGGGGTCGGTGTACCAGCGGTCGCCCTCGGCCTCGGACTCGGCGTACTTCTCCCTGAACACCTCGGGGATGTAGTCGAACATGAACCGCTTGCCGTCGCTGTTGCGCAGCACCCCGCCGTCGCCGCGCACCGACTCGGTGACCAGGATGCCCTTGACGGACGGCGGCCAGACCATGCCCGTGGGGTGGAACTGGACGAACTCCATGTTGACCAGCCGGGCCCCGGCGAGCAGCGCCAGCGCATGCCCGTCGCCGGTGTACTCCCAGGAGTTGGAGGTCACCTTGAAGGACTTGCCGATGCCGCCGGTGGCCAGCACCACGGCCGGGGCCTCCAGGACGAAGAAGCGCCCGGACTCGCGCTCATAGCCGAAGACCCCGGACACCCGCCCGTTCGCCCTGAGCACCCGGGTGACGGTGCACTCCTGGAAGACCTTCAACCGGGCCTCGTAGTCGCCGGTTTGCCGGTGGTCTTCCTGCTGGAGGGCGACGATCTTCTGCTGGAGGGTGCGGATCAGCTCCAGGCCGGTACGGTCGCCCACATGCGCCAGGCGCGGATACTCGTGCCCGCCGAAGTTGCGCTGGGAGATCTTCCCATCGGGCGTGCGGTCGAAGACCGCGCCCCAGGTCTCCAGTTCCCAGACCCGTTCGGGGGCCTCCTGGGCGTGCAGCTCCGCCATCCGCCAGTTGTTGAGGAACTTGCCGCCGCGCATGGTGTCGCGGAAGTGCACCTGCCAGTTGTCGTGTGGGTTGACATTGCCCATGCAGGCGGCGATGCCGCCCTCGGCCATCACCGTATGGGCCTTGCCGAACAGCGACTTGCAGATCACCGCACAGCGCAGCCCCTGCTCGCGGGCCTCGATGGCGGCGCGCAGCCCGGCGCCGCCGGCGCCGACCACGACCACGTCCCAGGGCTGGCGGTCCACCCGTGTCATCGAAAGGCCCTCTCTAGAAGAAGCGCGGATCGTCGAAGGCGCCACTGGCGACCAGGTAGACATAGAAGTCGGCCACCGCCACGCTCACCAGGGAGGCCCAGGCGAGCAGCATGTGACGGGCGTTCAGCCTGCTGACCGCGCCCCACATCCGGTACCGCACCGGGTGCTTGGAGAAGTTGCGCAGCCGGCCGCCGACGATGTGCCGGCAGGAGTGGCAGGAGAGGGTGTACGCCCAGATCAGTGTGATGTTGGCCAGCAGGACCAGGGTGCCCAGGCCCATATGGCCCCAGTTGCCGTGCTCGTCGCGGAAGCCGAGGGCGGCGTCATAGGTGAGGATGCCCGCGACGACCAGCGCGAAGTAGAAGAAGTAGCGGTGGATGTTCTGCAGGATCAGCGGGAAGCGGGTCTCGCCGGTGTACTTGGCGTGGGGCTCGGCGACCGCGCAGGCCGGGGGCGAGGCCCAGAAGCCCCGGTAGTAGGCCTTGCGGTAGTAGTAGCAGGTCAGCCGGAAGCCCAGCGGGAAGATCAGGACCAGCAGCGCGGGTGACAGGCTCCACCAGGAGCCGAAGAGGTGCCAGTCGGCGCCACCCTTCATCGGCTCGCAGTTCTCCGCGAGGCAGGGGGAGTAGAAGGGCGAGACATAGGGGGCGGCGTAGTAGTCGCCGTTGGCGAAGGCGCGCCAGGTGGAGTAGACGACGAACGTGAGCAGCCCGGCCGCGGTGCCGGCGGGCGCCAGCCACCAGCGGTCCCGCCGCAGGTGCCGGGCCGGGATCGCGGCCCGGGAGCGGTGGTGGACGCCGCCGGGGGCCGGGGCGGTGGTTCTTGGATCGGTTCCAGTGGCCAAGGGGGACTCCGGGAGGAGTGGGGGTGAGGTGGTGTCTCCCAGCGGTGGCCGGGGGAGGGGCGGGGGGCGGAAGCGGAACTAGGGCGCACGCCGGTCGCGGGAGCCCAGCCCCTCGTCGTCGGCGTCCTTCCACAGCGAGGCGTCATAGGGGGCGTCCGGGACCGGCACCATCGGTGGGCGGGGCCGCTCGGTGGGCGAGTTCTCCCGCAGCAGGGAGTAGCTCTCGCGCAGATGACCGGCGTCGGAACGCATCCGCCGCAGCTCCACATTGTCGCGGCTCAGGTCTCGCTCAAGGCGGCCGAGCGAGCGGTCCAGATCGTCCAGGCAGCGCTGAACTGCCGTCAAGTCGTCGTTCAAGGACATGATTTGTCCTCACTTCCGCGGATCGGCGGTTGCGGGTGGCGACCGTGATGCGACTGAGAGTGTCGCGCGTCACACCCCTTCAGGGGAAGATAGCCGTCGCGATCGCGCGGTCATGGACGCATTCACCCGCATGCCCTACGCCCGTGGAAACCTTCCTCCAGGTGGGTGGCGTGCGCATCGGCGGCGCCGTGTCGGCACCCCTTCGCGGAGGCCGTCGCCTTCAGTGGTCGGCAGGAGAAATGCGATCAGCGGCGGAATACGCCGACCGTGAACGATCCGGGAACGATCCGGCCCGGGCCCGGGCCGTCCGGCGGAGGTGTCGCCCATGTCCATCCGCACGATTCCAACGCGCCGCCCCGCCGCCCTGCTCGCCGCGGCGCTGCTCGGGCTGCCGGCCCTGGCCGGCTGCGGATCCGGTGCCGGGGGCGATGCCGACAACGCGGGCGCCCCGCAGGACATCGCGGCCACCCCGCGCGCGAAGATCGCCGACAAGGGCACCCTGACCTGGGCGGTGAACGCACTGCCCGGCACCCTCAACACCTTCCAGGCCGATGCGGACGCGGTGACCCAGCAGGTCGCCACCGCGGTGCTGCCCACCCTGTTCACCCTGGACCGGCACGGCCGCCCCCAGCGCGACCCCGACTATCTGACCTCCGCCAAGGTCGAGCAGCGCGAGCCGCACCAGGTGGTGGTCTACCGGCTCAACCCCGGCGCCGTGTGGAGCAATGGAAAGCCCGTCACCGCCGCGGACTTCGAGGCCCAGTGGAAGGCGCTGCGCGGCAGGGACAGCGCCTACTGGACGGCCCGCAACGCCGGTTACGAACGGATCGACCGGGTCGAGCGGGGCGCGGACGCCCATGAGGTCAGGGTCACCTTCGCCAAGCCCTATACGGACTGGGCCGCGCTCTTCACACCGCTCTACCCCAAGTCCGTGATGGGCAGCGGGAACTCCTTCAACGACTCGGCACGCAAGGAACTGGCGCTCGCGGCCGGCCCGTTCAAGGTCGGCGAGCGCGATGACGCACAGGGCACGCTCACCCTGGAACGCAACCCCAAGTGGTGGGGGGACCGGGCCAAGCTGGACAAGCTCGTGCTGCGCGCGGTGCCCGGCGACCAGCGGGCCGATGCGCTGGCGGCCGGGCGGCTCGACCTGGCCGAGGTCACCCCCGCGGTGGCCGGCCGGATCACCCAGGCCAACGCGCCCGGGAAGAAGGACAACGCGGACGGTGCCAACCGGCCCCCCAAGGCCGCCTCGCTGCATGCGCTGGCCGTACGCAAGTCCCTGGAGCCCGTCTACACCCAGCTCGCCCTCAACGGTGCCTCCGGCCCGCTCTCCGATGAACGAGTGCGCCGGGCGATCGCCCGGGCCGTGGACCGCAAGGCCCTCGCCGGGCAGGTGCTGAAACCCCTGGGCCTGCCCGACCGGCCGCTGGGCAGCCATGTGCTGATGGCCGGGCAGCAGGGATACGAGGACAACAGCGACGCCATCGGCTCGTTCGACCCCCAGGCGGCCCGGTCGCTGCTCACCGAAGCGGGCTGGAAGGAAGGGGAGGAACACGGTGGCACGCACGGCAGGCCGGCCGAGGCGGCGGCGGGGGTGCGTACCGCTCCGCGGGCCCTGCGCGGAACCGACGAGGAGGGGGACGACTCCATCGCGCGGGGCGAACCGGAGCGGGACGTGCCGGAGAACCTGGTCGGCGACGGCGCCGCCGGACCCGATGACAAGGGAGCCCGGGAGTCCGGGACCGCCTCGACCCCCGCCCGGTTCAAGGACGGCAAGAAGCTGACCCTCCGCTTCGTCCTGCCGAAGGGCGCGGACGCCGAGCCGCTGCGCGAGGTCGGCGACCGGATCGCCCGGCAGCTGGACGCCATCGGCGTCCGCACCGAGATCACCAAGGTGGAGGACGCCGGGTTCTTCAAGGACCACATCGCGGCCGGCGACTTCGACTTGGCCCTCTACTCCTGGCCCGCCGGCGCCTTCCCGGTCACCGACGCCCGGCCGATCTTCGCCAAGCCGCAGCCCGCCGCCGACGGCTCGCTCCAGGTGGAGCAGAACTACACCCGGGTCGGCACGGACCAGATCGACCAGCTCTTCGAGCAGGCCTCCACCGAACTCGACGCCGACGCCGCCCATGACCTGGTGGTGCGCGCGGACGCCCGGATCTGGGCCGCGGCCGCCTCCATCCCGCTCTATCAGCGGCCCCAGCTGATGGCCACCCGCCGGACCGTGGCCAACGCCGGCGCCTTCGGGCTGGCGACCCCCCGCTACCAGGACCTGGGCTTCTTGAAATAAGCTCGACCTGCTGTCCTTATTTCAAGAAGAACCGCAGGTCAGCGTGGGTGTGAGCGGCCTGCGGCGGCCATAGTCGGCGCGGCCCCGTACCATGGACTGAGGCCGTGGCTTGATCTGCCCGGCGGGCGCGTGTACCGGACCGTACGCGCCGCCATCCACGATTCCGGGAGAAGCGCCGCAAGTATGCCCACGCGCAACGACATCCGTAACGTCGCCATTGTCGCCCACGTCGACCACGGCAAGACGACCCTGGTCGACGCCATGCTCAAGCAGGCCGGCGCCTTCGCCGCCCACCAGCACGTGGACGACCGGGTGATGGACTCCAACGACCTGGAGCGCGAGAAGGGCATCACCATTCTCGCGAAGAACACCGCGGTCAAGTACCACCCCAAGGAGGGTGGCGAACCGATCACCATCAACATCATCGACACCCCCGGCCACGCCGACTTCGGTGGCGAGGTCGAGCGCGGCCTGTCGATGGTGGACGCGGTGGTGCTCCTGGTGGACGCCTCCGAGGGCCCGCTGCCGCAGACCCGCTTCGTACTCCGCAAGGCCCTCGCGGCCCGGATGCCGGTCATCCTGTGCATCAACAAGACGGACCGCCCGGACTCCCGCATCGACGAGGTCGTCAACGAGACCTATGACCTCTTCCTGGACCTGGACGCGGACGAGGACCAGATCGAGTTCCCGATCGTCTACGCCTGCGCCCGCGACGGCGTCGCCTCGCTGAACAAGCCGGAGGACGGCACCGTCCCGGCCGACAGCGACAGCCTGGAGCCCTTCTTCTCCACGCTGCTCGCGCACGTCCCGGCCCCGTCCTATGACGACGAGGCCCCGCTGCAGGCCCATGTCACCAACCTGGACGCCGACAACTTCCTCGGCCGCATCGCGCTGCTCCGCGTCGAGCAGGGCGAGCTGCGCAAGGGCCAGACGGTGGCCTGGATCAAGCGCGACGGCTCGGTCTCCAATGTCCGCATCACCGAGCTGATGATGACCGAGGCGCTCACCCGCAAGCCGGCCGAGAAGGCGGGCCCGGGCGACATCTGCGCGGTGGCCGGCATCCCGGACATCATGATCGGCGAGACCCTGGCCGACCCGGAGAACCCGGTCGCCCTGCCGCTGATCACGGTCGACGAGCCCGCGATCTCCATGACCATCGGCACCAACACCTCGCCGCTGGTCGGCCGGGGCGCCACCGGCAAGGGCGCGGACAACAAGGCCGCCGTCAAGGACCGCAAGGTCACCGCCCGCCAGGTCAAGGACCGGCTGGACCGCGAGCTGATCGGCAATGTCTCGCTCCGGGTGCTGGACACCGGGCGCCCGGACGCCTGGGAGGTCCAGGGCCGTGGCGAGCTGGCGCTGGCCATCCTGGTCGAGCAGATGCGCCGGGAGGGCTTCGAGCTGACCATCGGCAAGCCGCAGGTCGTCACCAAGCAGGTCGACGGCAAGACCTACGAGCCGGTCGAGCGCATGACCATCGACGTGCCCGAGGAGCACATGGGCCCGGTCACCCAGCTCATGGGCGTCCGCAAGGGCCGGATGGACAACATGTCCAACCACGGCTCCGGTTGGGTCCGCATGGAGTTCGTCGTCCCGTCCCGTGGCCTGATCGGCTTCCGTACCGAGTTCCTCACCAACACCCGCGGCACCGGCATCGCCCACTCCATCCACGAGGGCCACGAGCCGTGGTTCGGCGAGCTGAAGACCCGCAACAACGGCTCGCTGGTCGCCGACCGCTCCGGTGCCGTCACCGCCTTCGCGATGACCAACCTCCAGGAGCGCGGTGTGCTCTTCACCGACCCGGGCACCGAGGTGTACGAGGGCATGATCGTCGGCGAGAACTCGCGCGCCGACGACATGGACGTCAACATCACCAAGGAGAAGAAGCTCACCAACATGCGCTCCTCCTCGGCCGACTCGTTCGAGGCGATCGTGCCGCCGCGCAAGCTGTCGCTGGAGCAGTCCCTGGAGTTCTGCCGCGACGACGAATGCGTCGAGGTGACCCCGGAGGCGGTCCGCATCCGCAAGGTCGTCCTGGACCAGAAGGAGCGCGGTCGCACTGCCTCCCGCGCCAAGCACGGCTGAGCCTTTGCAGTACCCGACAGGCCCGGTGTCTCCGCGAACTCGCGGAGGCGCCGGGCCTTTGGCGTGGGTGTCCGGATAACGGACAGTCAAATCCGGTTGTTGGCTCAACAGCCCGTTTCGTTACTGTCTGTCTGGATGGTGTTTGTCCGGATTTCGGGTATGCGTCTGTGATCGATGTGACCAAAGCGAGACCCTTTAAGTGTGGTTTACCGCGCGGACGTGCTCAATAGTGGGGCCATTAGCTCGGGTCAATGGGTCACGCGCTGTGGGGGGGGGGCGTCGACTCTCGAGCCTTGGGGGCTGACTGCTCACCTGTCAGGGGTGTCAGTGCGCAGTCGGCTCCTTCTCTGTAGTTGGACTCATGAGGAGGCAGTTCCATGCGCGGTGCCAAGAGCGCCACCTGGATCGCAGGTGCGATAACCGTGGCTCTGGCGGCCACAGCGTGCGGGTCGGACAAGAAGGACGATTCTTCTGGTTCTGGTGGGGGCGGGAAGGCGAACGCCGCCGGCACCTACACCTACCAGAACTCCGAGCCGCAGTTCCCGCTTCAGCCGGCGAACGCCAACGAAACCGGCGGCGGACGCGTCCTCATGAACATCTTCCGTGGGCTGACCCAGTACGACCCCAAGGACGGGTCGCTGAAGATGATGGTTGCGGACAAGATCGAGACCAAGGACTCGCAGCACTACACCATCACCCTGAAGAGCGGCTGGAAATTCCAGAACGGCGAGGCGGTCACTTCCAAGTCCTTCGTGGACACCTGGAACTGGGGCGCCAACGTCAAGAACAACCAGATCAACGCCTCCTGGTTCTCGGACATCAAGGGTTATGACGACGTCCACCCGGAGAAGGGCGACCCCAAGGCCGACAAGATGTCGGGCCTGGTGGTCAAGGACGACAAGACCTTCACCGTCGAGCTGAACCAGCCGGTGGCGTACTGGCAGTACCGGACGGGCTACCCCGCCCTCTCCCCGGCGCCGACGGCGCTCATCAAGGACCCCAAGGCCTTTGGTGAGCACCCGATCGGCAACGGTCCCTACCAGCTGGACAAGTGGGACCACAACAGCCAGATCTCGATGAAGAAGTTCGACGGGTACTCGGGTCCGGACAAGGCCAAGAACGGCGGCGTGACCTTCAAGTTCTACAACAAGCCCGAGGGCGCCTACGCCGACCTCCAGTCGGGCAACCTGGACGTGATCGACCAGGTGCCGCCGTCCAGCCTCGCCAAGTACAAGACCGACCTGGGCGACCGCGCCGTGGACCAGCCGATGGCCACCGTCCAGATCATCGGCTTCCCGATGTACGACAAGGCCTGGGCCGACCCCAAGAAGGCCAAGGTCCGCCAGGGCATCTCGATGGCCATCGACCGGGCCACCATCGGCAAGACGGTGCTCCAGGGCTCCCGTGAGCCCGCCACCGGCTACACCACCCCGGGCATCCTCGGCCACGACGACAACGCCAAGCCGGACGTCCTGCAGTACAACCCGGAGAAGGCCAAGCAGCTCATCCAGGAGGGCGGCGGCGTCCCGGGCGGCAAGGTCACCCTGCTCTACAACAGCGACCTCGGCCACAAGCCGTGGGTCGACGCGGTGTGCAACTCCATCACCAAGGCGACCGGGGTGCCCTGTGAGGGCAACCCCAAGCCCGACATGAAGACTGCGCGTTCCCTGATCACGGGCAAGAAGTTCACCGACGCCAACATGTTCCGCATGGCCTGGCAGGCGGACTTCCCGCACATCGCGAACTTCCTCGTGGACACGTACCGCAAGGGTGCCTCCGCCAACGACACGGGCTACGACAGCCCGGAATTCAACAAGCTGGCGGCGGAGGCCGACAAGGCCAAGACCCCTGAAGAGTCGGCCAAGATGTACCACAAGGCCGAGGAGCTCCTCCTCCAGGACATGCCGTCGATTCCGCTGTGGAACTACAAGGAGAACGGCGGCTACTCCAAGAACGTCAAGAACGTGACGTACGACTGGATCGGTGACCCGATCTGGACCGATGTCGAGGTCACCAAGTAAGTCACCCTGACGTTCCGTCCGTTCGGCGGTTTTCCTCGCCGAGGACGTTAGACCGGTCGCGCGCCGGGCGGCCGGAGACCCGTAACGGGACCCTCCGGCCGCCGTCGCGCAGATCGCATTATTGGAGGCACGATGGGGCGTTATATTCTGCGACGCCTGCTCCAGATGATCCCGGTGTTCATCGGCACCACGTTGATCATCTTCCTTGCGGTGTACGCCCTTCCCGGCGACCCCGTGAAGGCACTGTTCGGCGACAAGGCGGCCGACCCCGCCACGGTCGCCAATCTCAAGCACCAGTACGGGCTCGACAAATCGCTGGTCGAGCAGTACTGGACCTACTTGAGCAATCTGTTCAAGGGGGACCTCGGCATGAGCTTCCAGCAGCGCGAGGTGTCCGACATCCTGGGCGAGGTCATTCCCGTCACCATCAAGCTGGCGCTGGTGGCGTTTGTGCTGGAAGCGGTGTTCGGCATCGGCCTGGGCATGCTCACCGGGCTGCGGCGCGGCAAGTTTGTGGACCAAGTCGTCCTGATCTTCTCCCTGTTGGTGATCTCGGTGCCGATCTTCGTCATCGGCTACCTTGCGCAGGTGTACGTCGGCACCAAGTGGGGGATCGTCGATCCCACGGTCACCGACTCCAATGACCTCTCGCAGCTGCTGGTGCCCGGCATGGTGCTCGGCGCGATCTCCCTCGCCTATGTCTCCCGGCTCACCCGGACCAGCGTCATGGAGAACGTCCGCGCCGACTACATCCGCACCGCGGTCGCCAAGGGCCTGCCGCGCCGCCGGGTGCTCGGCATCCACCTGATGCGCAACTCGCTGATTCCCGTGGTGACTTTCCTCGGTACCGACCTCGGTGCCCTGATGGGCGGCGCGATCGTCACCGAGGGAATCTTCAACGTCAAGGGCATCGGCAACGCGCTCTACAAGGGCATCACCGGGGCCGACGGCCCGCTGGTGGTCGGGGCGGTGACCTTCCTGGTCGTCGTCTACCTGGTCGCGAGCCTGCTGGTCGACCTCCTCTATGCCGTTCTGGACCCGAGGATCCGCTATGCCTGACACCATCACCAAGGAGCAGGAGCCGCAAGCTCCGGGTACGCCCCAGGCCGGCGACACCAAGGTCAAGAAGGAAGCCTCCGGCAGCCTCTGGGCCAACGCCTGGCGGGATCTGCGCCGGCGGCCGGTGTTCATCATCTCCGCCGTGATCATCCTGCTGCTGCTGGCCATCTCCTTCTTCCCGGGCTGGTTCACCGACACCGACCCCAAGCCCGGCGACCTCTCGCACTACCTGGAGGGGCCGCACTGGAGCCATGTCTTCGACGGCGACTGGTTCGGCTATGACGTCCAGGGCCACAGCATCTACGCGCGTGTCATCTACGGCGCCCGGGCGTCGATCATCGTCGGTGTGGTCACCACCCTGATCGTCACCGTGCTCGGCGGCCTGGTGGGCATGCTCGCCGGTTACTACGGCGGCTGGCTGGACGCCCTGCTGTCCCGGCTCACCGACATCTTCGCGGGCATTCCGATCCTGCTGGGCTCCCTGGTGATCCTGCAGGCCTTCACCGGCCGTACGGCCTGGGTCGTCGCCGCCGCCATCGGCGCCCTGGGCTGGACCCAGATCGCCCGTGTGATGCGCGGTGCGGTGATCACCGTCAAGCAGGCGGACTATGTCCAGGCCGCCCGCGCCCTGGGCGCGGGTGACGGCCGGATCCTGTTCAAGCACATCCTGCCGAACGCCATCGCGCCGGTGATCGTCGTGGCCACCATCTCGCTGGGCATGTACATCTCGCTCGAGGCGACCCTGTCCTACCTGGGCATCGGCATCCAGGACGGCATCTCCTGGGGCGCCGACATCAACGCCGGCTCCGAGCAGATCCGTAACGCGCTGCACGTCCTGCTGTTCCCGGCGGGCTTCCTCAGCGTGACCGTGCTGGCCTTCATCATGCTCGGCGACGCGGTGCGCGACGCCCTCGACCCCAAGCTGCGCTGAGGGAGGCGTACGTGACCACCACCACCGAGAAATCCGCGAACGTCCCCGAGCAGAAGGGGGAGAAGAGCGCTCCGCTGCTCGAAGTCCGTGACCTGCATGTGGAGTTCCACACCCGGGACGGCGTCGCCAAGGCCGTCAATGGCGTCAACTACTCCGTCAGCGCGGGCGAGACGCTGGCCGTGCTCGGCGAGTCCGGGTCCGGCAAGTCGGTGACCGCGCAGGCCATCATGGGCATCCTGGACATGCCGCCGGGGCGGATCCCCAAGGGGGAGATCCTCTTCCGCGGCCAGGACATGCTCAAGATGTCCGCCGAGGAGCGCCGGAAGATCCGCGGCGCCAAGATCGCCATGATCTTCCAGGACGCGCTGTCCTCGCTGAACCCGGTGCTCTCCGTCGGCTACCAGCTCGGCGAGATGTTCCGGGTGCACCAGGGCATGTCCAAGAAGGACGCCAAGGCCAAGGCCATCGAGCTGATGGACCGGGTGCGCATCCCGGCCGCCAAGGAGCGGGTGAGCGACTATCCGCACCAGTTCTCCGGCGGCATGCGCCAGCGCATCATGATCGCGATGGCGCTGGCCCTGGAGCCGGACCTGATCATCGCGGACGAGCCGACCACCGCCCTGGACGTCACCGTCCAGGCCCAGGTGATGGACCTGCTGGCCGAGCTCCAGCGCGAGTTCAACATGGGCCTGATCCTGATCACCCACGACCTGGGTGTGGTGGCCGATGTCGCCGACAAGATCGCGGTGATGTACGCGGGCCGGATCGTGGAGACCGCGCCGGTGCACGAGATCTACAAGCGCCCGGCCCACCCCTACACCCGGGGCCTGCTGGACTCCATCCCGCGCCTGGACCAGAAGGGCCAGGAACTCTTCGCGATCAAGGGTCTGCCGCCCAACCTGCTGAAGATCCCGGCCGGTTGTGCGTTCAACCCGCGCTGCACCAGGGCGCAGGACACCTGCCGCTCGGAGATCCCCGAGCTGCACCAGGTCACCGAGCGGGACGGCACGGCACTGCCGGGCCGGGGCAGCGCATGCCACTTCTGGAAGGAGACGATCCATGGCTGAGAAAGCTGAGAAGGCTGAGAAGGCCGCCGAGCAGGGGCCGAACGTCTCCGAGGTCAAGGAGAGCGACGCCAGCACCACCGCCGAGGTCGAGGCCGTCCTGGACGCCCCGGTCGAGCGCGGCGAACCGATCCTCCAAGTCCGCAACCTGGTCAAGCACTTCCCGCTGACCCAGGGCGTCCTGTTCAAGAAGCAGGTCGGCGCGGTCAAGGCGGTCGACGGCATCTCCTTTGACCTCTACCAGGGCGAGACGCTGGGCATCGTGGGCGAGTCCGGCTGTGGCAAGTCCACGGTCGCCAAGCTGCTGATGACCCTGGAAAAGGCCACTGCCGGCGAGGTCTTCTACAAGGGCCAGGACATCACCAAGCTGTCCGGGCGGGCCCTGAAGGCCGTCCGCCGTAATATCCAGATGGTGTTCCAGGACCCCTACACCTCGCTCAACCCCCGGATGACGGTGGGCGACATCATCGGCGAACCCTTCGACATCCACCCCGAGGTGGCACCCAAGGGCGACCGCCGCAAGAAGGTCCAGGAACTGCTGGACGTCGTCGGCCTCAACCCGGAGTACATCACCCGCTATCCGCACCAGTTCTCCGGCGGCCAGCGGCAGCGCATCGGCATCGCGCGCGGTCTCGCCCTCAACCCCGAGATCATCATCTGCGACGAGCCGGTCTCGGCGCTGGACGTCTCCGTGCAGGCGCAGGTCATCAACCTGATGGAGCGCCTCCAGGACGAGTTCAACCTCTCCTACATCTTCATCGCGCACGACCTGTCCATCGTCCGGCACATCTCCGACCGGGTCGGCGTGATGTACCTGGGCAAGATGGCCGAAATCGGTTCGGACACCGAGATCTACGACCACCCGACCCACCCCTACACCCAGGCCCTGCTCTCCGCGGTCCCCGTCCCGGACCCCGAGGCCCGCGAGGGCCGTGAGCGCATCATCCTCACCGGTGACGTCCCCTCCCCGGCCAACCCGCCGTCCGGCTGCCGCTTCCGCACCCGCTGCTGGAAGGCACAGGACAAGTGCGCCGAGGAGATCCCGCTGCTGGCGGTGCCGGAGGTCTTCGCGAGCAAGAAGACTCCGGCGGCACATGAGTCGGCATGCCACTTCGCGGAGGAGAAGGACGTGGTCCACGCGGCGTAGGGGTTGCCGCGCGCAGTGAACGACGGGGGCGCCCGGGCCGGTTGGCCGGGGCGCCCCCGTCGTATGCGGTTCGCGTCGATCTTCTCGCGGTGCCGGTGCGGCCGTTCAGGTGCCGGCCCGGCCGATGTGCTCGATGTGCAGGGTGCGGGCGTCTGGGTCGACGCGATAGAGGATGCGCCAGGGCCCATGCCGAAGCCGTCGGTGATCGGTGCCCCAGGGGCGGGACTCCTCGGGCCGGGGGTTCTCGGCAAGCCGGTCGGCAGCCCGGAGGAGGGCGTCAACACCGCTGGGGTCGTCTTTGAGGTGTCCGGCAGCGGAGTTGAGGGCCGTTGGTTCCCAGAGGACCTGCCAGGTCACTCGCCCCTCCCCGCGGCCTCGAGCAGGATGCGGCGCGCCTCGTCGTGAGGGATGGGCGCCTCGGTACGGCCGAGGGCTCGATCGCGCTCAAGGCGGGCGAGAGCGAGGGCATCCTCAAGGTCTTCGAGCTCGGCCGGGGAGATGAGGACCGCGGTGGGGACACCGCGGTCGGTCAGGGTGATGTGTTCGTGCTGGGCGGCTCGGCGGGCCAGGTCGCCGAGCTTGCCCCGCGCTTCGGCAATGGGGTATGTAGTCGACATGCATCTAGTGTACAGATGCATTACAGTTTGCCGCCCACCCTTCTGCCCGTATGGTCCTGGGCGTGAGCGATGAGCGTGTCACGAGGACGACGCCTCCGGTGAGGAGGGCGACCTCACACTCTCAAGCCACCAGCAGTGCCATGTCCCAGTCCGCGTGGGCGCGCCCGCCGTGGGTGTAGGCGTCCAGGGTCAGGAGGGTGCCGGTCGCGCCCGCGAGGAAGCCGGGGGCGTCGGCGCCTTCGGAGGCGCCGGTGAAGGAGGAGCGGAAGCCGAACCGGTTGCTCTCCTTGAACTGGGCGAGCGTCAGGTCGGCGAGCCGGTCCCGGGTGTGGAGCAGCCGTTGGTCATCGATGTGCCCGGCCAGCAGCCCGAAGAGGTGGAGCAGCCCGCCCCATCCGTGGCACAGGCCCGCGTCCTCGACGCCCCAGGCGGCCGGCGGGCGGTCGAGCAGCGGGAGCAGGGAGCGGTGGGCCAGGTCGTGCCAGTCGGGGCGGTCCAGGGCCAGGGCCGCGAGCTGGACGGCGCGGGAGAGTCCGGGGGCGCCGTAGCACCAGGACGGGCGTTTCCACGGCAGTTCCAGGGCGTCGGGACCGGCGGCCCAGGCGTCCAGGGAGAGGAAGTCGGGCCAGCGGATGCCGTCGCCGTCCGGTACGGCCCACCGCTTGAGCAACTCGACGAGGGTCTCGATGGCCGTGTGGTGTCCCTCGACTCTGATCCCGTCCCGCCAGGCCAGGGAGAGCAGGGCGAGTGGTCCGCCGATGCCATGGGACAGGCCCAGGTTGAGGTGGCCGTCGGGCAGTTCGGCCTCCCGGCCGTCCTGGGGTGCGGCCAGTGTCCACCAGCGGGGTACCGGGATGCCCCGATGGGTGATCTCGCCCTGGCTCATCTCGGTCAGGTAGTGGAGTATCAGCCGGAGTTCTGGGGCGCAGGTGTCCTGGCGGGCGAGCAACAGGCGGCCGATCCCGGTCAGGCCCCGGACGACCTCGAACTCCGCGTTGCTGGCGACCGGGGCGTCGGTGATCTCCGGGAGCATGGAGCGCACCAGGCGCCGCTGGAAGTCGTCGAACCCTTCGAGGGCGGTCCGGTAGGAGCCGGTGGCGCGATGGGCGATCAGGGTGGCGTAGGCCACCGAGCCGGGGCCGACATAGATGCCGCCGGCCGGATTGCCGCCCTGGGCGAGGGAGTCGGTGGCCCGCTTCAAGTAGGCGTGGGCGCGGGCGGTTTGCTCCGGTTCCCGGTGGGACGAGCCGCTGAAGGCGAGGGAGACCCCGGGGAATCCGCTCGCCAGGGAGAGGGCGGCCCAGATGGGGTCGTCGTCGGGCATGTCATCGGGCACCCGGGTGTCGGCGACCGTGGAGTCGGGGTCGGCGAGCCGGTCGAGCAGCAGGGTGGTGACGGCGTTCGCCTGTCGCACCGGGTCGTGGAGGAGGGTCATGCCGGTCTTCCCTTCGTGCGGTGTCCCAGGTGTTCGCGGGCGATGCCCCGCAGGATCGCGTATCCCTTGGTTTCGCGGTCCGGGTCGATGCCCAGCAGCCGGTTGTGCTGCATGTGCAGCAGTGCGGTGAGGGCGCGGTCCCGGATGGGGGTGCGGGCACCCCGGTCGTCGGTGGTGAGGGCGAGGTCTCCGTAGGCGCGGGCTTCGGGGGCCGCGGTCCACAACTGTGCGAGCGCGGGCGCGGAATGCCTCTCGCCGATGGTCCGGGCGGTCTGTCCGGGCCGTATCAGCTCTCTGGCCAGTGCCCGGTGCCGCTGGAACGAGGTGTGCCGGGGTCCCTTGAGGTAGACACGGTCGACCCAGGAGCACCAGTCCCAGTCGCCCAGTGACTCCAGCAGCAGGGCGTGGTTGACGGCGGACAGCACCTCGGCCGGGAGATCCAGCCCCCCGCGGGTCCGCAGTCCGAGCTGGTGGACGGCCGACTGGCTGTCGAGGCAGAACAGGCGCTCGGCGAGGGGGAGTGCCTCCGGGCCGCCGTAGCGGTCGGTCTCCGGCTCATACGCGTCCAGCACCAGGTGGTGGATCGCTCCGGCTTCCCGCATCGCCCGGGCGTGCCGGGCCAGGGCGGGCAGCACCCGGGAGCGCAGGGCCTCGGGTTCGCCGTGGAGCCGCAGCCGCAGATGCGCGCCCGGGTCCCGGTAACGGATGAAGAACCAGCGGTCGATGTGGTCGGCGATGTCCCGGAGCAGTGGGGGCAGCATGGTGAGCAGCAGCTCGTCCTGGCTGTCGGCGGTGGCGTATACCTTGGCGAACAGCCAGTCCTCGCCGGGCAGATGGGACGGCCCGGGCCGCTTCTTCACCGCCGTGGGAAGCGTCGCCCCGGCAGGCTCCGGGCGGGTGGGCGTCGCGCTGCGGGTCAGCGGGATCACGACCTCGGTGCTGTGCCCCCGGGCCCAGCCGAGCCCCCGCCCGGCTGCCGTGAGGTCCTCGGCGAGCATCATCCGCCGCCCGGTGCGGACCTCGTGGCGCAGCAGCGTCCGGTGCCAGGGGGCCGTGAGGTCGATGCCGAAGACCCGGTCGCCCCGGGAGACCTGTACCCGGTCCGGCACGCGGTGGCGCCGCTGCCACTCCCGTACGGCCCGGTCCCATTGCTCCGGGTCCGTGGCGGCGTCCCGCAGCCGGTGATCCGGCAGCCAGCGCGCCGGGGTGAGGGTGACCTTGCCGAAGGTCACCCGGGGCAGGGCCGGCAGCGTCTCCATCCCGCACCATTCCCATCCGGTCCAGGTCCTGTCCTGGCCGAAGGCGATGTCGGCCAGCAGTCGGACGACCTCCGGGGCCTGCCGCTCGACGTCGACCCGGTGCGGGATGACGGGCAGGACGCGGCGGCCGGTCCGCTCGTCGACCAGTCGCATGCCCGACTCCGCTATTCCGACGAGCAGTTCTCGCCAGTCGAGGTGGCCGGGGTCCGTCCGGTCCGCATAGACCCCCACCGGGATCTGGTGGGTCAGCAGCCGGGGCGTCTGGGCCATGTTCAGCGCGCGGACCGTGTGCGGACGGTAGACGACCTGGGCGGGCAGCGTCTCCTGGTCGGCGAGCTGTCCCATGAGGGACGCCAAGTCCTCGGTCATGCCGGTGAGTTCGGCGAACCGGCCGGAGGTTGCGCCGGCCGTCCAGGAGCCGGGGTATGGGCTGCAGATCAGCCTGAAGTTCCCTTCGCCGAGTGCCTGAACGCTGTCGGCCAGCAGTTGGAAGCACAATTCCAGGGACCGTGGTGGTTCGGCCGCCGACTCCCCCGGCGCGGTAGCAGCCAGCCGGTCGATCAGTTCGGGGGTGAGCCGCAGTTCGCGGTCGTCCCGCAGCAGGGCCTGTTGCACCAGTTCGGCGGTCAGCAGGCGCCGGGCGTGGGTCGGGGGGTCGCCGGCGTCCTGCCCGGAGGAGTCGTCGTCCTCCGGGCGGCCGCGGTAACCGTCCGGGAAGCCCAGGCCGCGATGCGGATCGACCAGCTCACCCAGGGGTACCAGGGTGCCGATCCCGTACTTCTCGATGAAGCGGTCGCGGTAGTCGCGCAGGTGGGCATGGGTCACCCAGTCACCCGAGATGGCCCACATCGCGGAGGCGTAGTGCCGGGCCTCCTCGGCCACGGCGCGCGGCAGTTGGATGTCCGTGTCCATGCGCAGATCGACCTGGACGGGCGGCCGGCCGGGACCGGCGGACGGTTCCACCGTCTCGATCGTCTTGAGCATCTGGTGCCAGGCCGCACCGCCCTCGCCGGGCTTGGTGTCCTGGTAGGCCCTCAGCGCCTTCCTGATCTCGCGCAGCGTTTCGGCCGCGCCTGGTATGGCGTCCACCGCCGTTTCGATGCGGTCCAGGGTCGGCCCGTCGAGGCGGAGCGGGGTGATGGAGGTGAGCAGGAAGCCGTGGGAGAGGAGTTGCGCCAGCGTGGTGTCGATGCGCTCGGGTGGCGCCTGTGGGAAGGCGCGGGACGCCTGCGCCAGCAGGTGGTCATAGCGGACGGGGCGTGCCGCGGTCTCGCGGATCCAGGAGACCAACGGGTTGTGGCGCAGTGAGATCTCCTGTCGCGCGGTGGGCAGCACCAGTCGCTCGCCCCGGGTACGGCACAGGTCGTTGATCACTACGGTGGTCCGTTGCCGGACCTCGGGCATTTGCAGCCAGTGCCGGACGCGCTCGTCCAGCCAATGGGCGTCCAGCCGGGCCAGTTTGCGTCCCGGCCCGCGGACCTCGGCCCGGGCGGTGTCGCCGATGCTCGCGGCGCTCACCCCGGCGAAGAGCCCGAAGGGGGTCGGTCTGCCGCTGATGCGCAGGGCGTAGCGGGTGACGGACAGGGCGGTGCGGGTCCGGTGGCGGGCGCTGAGTCCGGTGCCGGAGCCGGGCCCGTCGCGCCCGTCGAGCTGGTCGAGTCGGTCGGCGAAGTCGGCGCTGGCGACCTGGATCGCTTCGCGGAGCAATGGGTCGGCGGCGAGTTCCCGGGGATCCGGCATGGAACCGGCCGTTCCCAGGGTGTCGTACCTGGTCCGTGGTGCGCTTGCCATGCGGATGAGCACGGGTTCGGCGATGTCGTAGTGGTCGTCCGGCACCCCGGTTCCCCTCGTTCGGTGGCCCATGTCGGAAATGCCCGGGGGCCGGGCGGATGCCCGGCCCCCGGATACCGGTTCAGCAGCAGCGGATGCACCGGGAACGGTGCGGCGTGGTGAGGTCGGGAGAGGTCCAGGTCGCCACGGCGGTGAAGTCGGCCGCCGCGAGGTCGGTTTCGGGGATCCGGATGTCAAGGTCGAGGACGTCGGTCTTGTCTTCCAGCAGAGCCACGGTGGTCATGCGACAACTCCTGTGCTAGGCACCGCGCGTACGGTTCTGGACACACGCGGTTGGCGAATTTTCGTTCGTCCAGCGCCTCGACTGTAGGCAGGGCCACATATGTTGCCCGCATGATCCGCATATGTTTGGCGCAGCCGGTCACGCGCCTATCGCGTGTGGCGTGAATTCGACCTGGAGGTCGAGCCCGAGTACCTGGGCGAGCCGCTCCAGTACCGGAATTGTCGGGAGTGGTGCCGCGCAGCGGGTGCGGGTCAGGGCTCCCCCGTATCGGGGCGAGCCCTGCCTGGCGTGTGGTCTCTCAGCGAACTGCGGTGAATGCTCCGGCCTTTACTCCGGTGACGAACGCCGACCAGGTGTCGGCTCCGACGGCCAGCATCGCGCGATGCGGGATCTTGCTGTCCCGTATCGGGACGACGCCTCCGGTGGGGAAGGCGACCTCTATGCAGGCCGACTTCGCATCACTGCGGCTGGACTTGAACCACTGCGCGTCCCTCAGATCAACTGTGTCCATAGCTCCCCGCTACTTCAGAGATCAGTCTTCTTGAATCCTGCTCATCGAGCGCCGTGCCCCAGATGCTCTTGAACGCTGCGTCGTAGCACTCGACTTCACTGGGCTTGTCCAAGTACAGGTCGCCTGTGTAGCCGTCCGCGTAGACGGTGGGAGGCTCGGCCTCGCTGCCGTCCCTGTTGAGCGGGAAACGCAGGATGCCGAACCGTCCTGACAGGACACCCAGGTGCAGTCCCGCGTTGAACGGCACCACCTTGATCGTGACATTGGGCAGATCGCCGATTTCCAACAGGTGTGCGAGTTGCCCCGCCATCACGTTGTTCCCACCAATGGGTCGTCTCAACACCGCTTCATCAAGCGCCACGTTCAGCATCGGCGGATCAGTGATCCGGCTGAGGAGCACTTGACGCGTGGTGCGGAGTTGTACGCGCTGTTCGATCTCGTGGTCACTCTCGTGTGGGAGGCCGGCATGCATGATGGTGCGTGCGTAGTCTGCGGTCTGCAACAGTCCAGGGATCAACTCGGCCTCGTACCAGGCGACTCGCGACGCCGCCTCCTCCAGCCCGATGAAGAGGTCGAACCCTTCAGGGATCACATCACCGTACGCATGCCACCATCCGCGGGCCTTGGTCTCCTTGGCGAGCCCCTTGAGTGCCTCGGTCAGTTCGGCGGGCGCACCGTAGACCTTGCACATTGTCTCCACATCATGACTCCGCAGCGACGTCTGCCCCGTCTCGATGCGCCACATCTTCGCTTCGGACCACTCGAGTTGGCTTGCCGCCGTCCGCACGGTGAGCCGTGACCGGTTGCGCAGGTCGCGCAGGTACCGCCCAAGTTGCCTGCGGGGAACGGTGGATCCGGTTGGTCCGTTGGCCATGAGCTGCCCCTCCCTGTTCCGCCGAGAAGTGCTCCCGGCCCCCGAAATGAAAGCAGCGGCGTGCTCTATTCGCAATAAGTGTCAACCTTTCGAGTTAATTTAACTCGAAGCATTCGAAGTGAAGTCTTGCAGGCGCTTGGCCTGCAACGTCATGCTGAAACGGCTCACCAAGCAAAAGGGTCCCGGGGCCGTGCCATCGGCTCCGGGCCGGCCAACCTGGAGAAAGCAGGTCGACGTGCGCAATTCTGAGATCGGGGCGGTGGTCCTGGATGCCAGGAGGGACCGCGTGGGCGAGGTTGTTGCCACATCCAACGGCCGGTTGCTGTTGCGCACTTCCGTCAACGGGCAGCAGTGGGAAGCGCTCCCCTGTGATGTCCGCCCGGCGTCCGCGAGCGACGAACTTCGGATCAAGGTCGCTGACGTCAATGACCGCAGCAGGCGGGGGCGTGGTCGGTCATGAGCGAGAACATCACCGAATCGACAGGCCCGTCCACGCCCCGACGCCCCAGCTGCGAGGAATGCTCACACATCAAGGACCAGAGGCGGCAGGCACTGGGAGCCGGTGACCGCCGAGAGGCCGACCGGCTGACGGCGGCCATGGGCGTCCACCTGCGGATGTCACACCCCTGAGCTCTTTGGCAACGCTGGTGGCGGTGTAAGCCGCGATGGCTCAGGCGTTGGGGCTTCCCGGCTCTCGAGAAGCCCCAACAGCATGGATTTCACGCGTAGTTTGGTCGCCGAAGATCAGAGTCAATGACGATGCGGCGCTCCGGTGCGATCCAATAGGTGACCCTGAAGCGTTGGCCTCCGCAATAGAACCGCAATTCCCTGAGCTTGCCGTCCAGTTGCCGGGTGTATGGCTCGCCCAAGTGGGCGCCGTATATCTCCAGCAGGTCCAGGTGCGCAAGGGCTTGTGCCCAGCGTTTGTCGCCAGCTTCGTCAGCCATGACTCGACTTCCGGCTCGAGTTCGACGGTACCCCACTTCATAGCGTCAACGCTATGGAGCGATGTTCCTCTTTGCGGCAGATACGGCAGCCGTGCAGGGCGCGATGGCGCCAAGGATGACCTGGTGATCTATACGTGGGGGCCACCCGGGCCTCGGGAGGCCCCCACATGCTCACACCGTCAGGCCACCAGCAGCGCCATGTCCCAGTCCGCGTGCGCGCGTCCGCCGTGGGCATAGGCGTCCAGGGCCAGGGCGATGCCGGCTGCCCCGTCCAGGAAGGCGGGCAGGTCCGCGCCCAGGGGTGCGTTGGTCATGGCGGTGCGGAACCCGAAGCGGTGGTCCTCGTGGAAGTGGCTCAGGGTCAGGGCCGCCAGTTCTTCCCGGGCGGTGTCGATCCGGTCGTCGTCGATGTGTTCGCCGAGCAGCCCGAGCAGATGGAGCGTGCCGCTCGAGCCATGGCAGAGCTCCGCGTCCTCCAGGCCCCAGTTGGCGATGGGGCGGTTGAGTAGCGGGAGTAGGGAGCGGTGTGTGAGGTCGTGCCAGTCCGGGCGGTTCAGGGCCAGGGCCGCCAGCTGGACGGCGCGTGCCATGCCGGGGGTGCCGTAGCACCAGGACGGACGGTGCCAGGGCAGTTCCAGCTTGTCGGGTCCGGCGGCCCAGTGTTCGAGGGTGAGGAGCGGCGGCAGGCGGACTCCGTCGCCGTCGTGCACCGCCCAGGTCTCCAGCAGGCCAACGATGTTCTCGATGGCCTCACGCTGGCCGTCGACGACGACACCGGCCCGCCAGGCCAGGGAGAGCAGAGCGAGCGGGCCGCAGATGCCATGGGCCAGAGCGAAGTTGAGGTGACCGTCCGGCAGTTCGGCTTCCTGCCCTTGCTTGGGTGCGGCCCACGTCCACCAGTGCGGGACCTGGTGGCCACGGTGGGCGATCTCACCACGTGCCATGGCAGTCAAGTAGCCCAGTATCACGCGGAGTTCGTCCGCACAGTCATCGCCGCGCGCGAGCAGATGGCGGCCGATTCCGCTCATGCCGCTGATGACGTCGAACTCGCCGTTGTGGGCGATGGGTGAGTCGGGTACGCGGGGGAGCGCCTCCCGCACCAGATCCCGGTGGTAGGAGTCCAGACGGTCGAGGGCGGAGCGATATCCGCCGGTGGCCCGATGGGCGATCAGCAGGGCGTAGGCCGCGGCGCTCGGCCCCTCGAAGGCACCCGCCGGAGCGGATGTGCCCTCGGCCACCGCCGCCAACGCTCTTTGCAGGAGGGCATGGGCGCGTGCGATGCGCTCCGAGCTCCGGTCGGTGGTGCCGCTGAAGGCGAGGGAGACACCGGGGAAGCCGCTCGCCAGGGCGAGGGCCGACCACAGGGGCTGTTGCTCGTCGTACTCGGATGCGGCACGGTCGTCGGGGAACCCGGTGTCGGCCTCGACGGACTCCGGGTCGGCGAGCTTCTCGAGGATTCGGGCCGTGGCGGCCAGCGCCTCGGAGCCATGGAGGGGAGCGGGAGCGCGCACCTCATCCTTCCTTTCGGCCATCGGCTTCAATCTGGGTATGCCTGCGGCGTCCCAGGGTTTCGCGTGCGATGCCGCGCAGGATCGCGTATCCCCTTTCCTCACGGTCCCTGTCGATGCCGAGCAGTCGGTTGTGCTGCATGTGCAGCAGCCCGAGGAGGGCGTTTCCGCCGTGCGGGAGGACCAGATCCCCGTAGGCCCGGCCTTCCGGGGCATCGGCCCAGAGTTTCAGCGCTCCGGGAGCGGCGAAGTGCTCGGCCAGGGATGTTGCCGCCCGGCCCGGCACTATGACCTTCCTGGCCACCGCCCGGTGCTGCTGGAAGGTGGCATGAGCGAGGCCCTTGGGGAACGTGCCGTCCACCCATGCGCACCAGTCCCAGTCGCCGAGCGACTCCAGCAACATCGCGTGATTGGCGGCGGCCAGGACTTCGCCGGGCAGTGTGGACCCATCGCGGGGGCGCAGGCCGAGTTGCCCGAGCACCGACCGGCTGTCGAGGTGGAAGAGGCGTTCCGCATGGGGTAGCGCCTCGGGCCCGCCATAGCGGTCGGTCTCCGGCTCATACGTTTCGAGGGTCATTCTGCGGATCACACCCGCGTCCTGCCATGCCCTGACGTGCCGGGCCAGTTCCGGCATGACGCGGGAACGCAGCGCCTCGGGGTCGCCATGGATCCGGATGCGCAGATGCGCGTCCGGGTCCTGGTAACGGATGAAGAACCACCGGTCGAGATGGGCGTCGATGTCCCGCAACAGCGGCGGAAGATGCACGCCGAGCAGTTCGTTGTGGGAGTCCTCGGTGGCGTAGAGCTTGGCGTAGAGCCAGTCCTCGCCGGGGAGGTGACGCGTGCTGGTCCTGCCGAGGGCGGGCGTCACCGGGGTGGCCGACGAGGCCGGGGGACGGTGGATGAGAGGGATCAGCACCTCGGTCGTGTGGCCCTGGGACCAGCCGAGACCACGGCCGTCGGCCGTCCGGTCCTCGATGATGGCGAAGGCGCCGCCGGTCCGGACCTCGTGACGCAGCAGGGCGCGGTGCCAGGAGTCCGTGAGGTCGATGCCGAAGCCCCGGTCCCCGCGGACGATCTGCACATGGTCCGGTACCCGGTAGTGCTCCCGCCACTGGGCCACAGCCCCGTCCCAGCCTCCCGGATCGGTGGCGGATGCGCGCAGATGACGGTCGGGTAGCCACCGCTTCGGACAGATCGTGACCTTGCCGAGGGTCACCCGGGGAAGGAAGGGGAGGTCCTGCAGTCCGTACCAGTCCCAGCCGGTCCAGACCCGGCCATGGCTGACGCCGATGTCGAACAACAGCCGGGCCACATTGGGTGCTTCCCGCTGGGGAGAGATCAGGTGGGGGATCACCGGCAGGACACGGCGTCCGGTCCGGTGGTCCGTCAGCCGCATTCCCGACGGGTCGACGCCGACCAGGAGCCGGCGCCAGTCGAGATGGCCCGGCTGGTCGGGGTCCGAGTACACCCCCACGGGGATTCGGTGCGGCAGCAGTTGGGGTACCCGGAGTGGATTGAGCGCACGGGTGGTGCGCGGACGGAAGACGACCTGTGCGGGCAGAGTGCGCCCATCGTCGAGTTGGCCCAGGAGTCGTGCGAGTTCGTCGGTGGTATTGGTGAGCTCTGCGAACCTTCCGGCTGTCGCGCCAGCGGTCCAGGATCCCTGATGCGAGCTCTTGACCAGTGCGAACTCCCCTCGATCCAGAGCGGAGGTGCTGTCGGCCAGCAGTTGGAAACAGAGTTCCAGTGATTGCGGTGCTGCTGTGGCCCGCTCCGCCTCCGAAAGCTCATCCACTGCCAGGAGGCTCAACACCTCGTCATCGAGGGCGATATGGTCGCTACCTCCGGCCAGAGCCTCTTGCATCAGCTCGGAGACCAGCTGCCGCCGCGCCTGGGTGGCACCGTCCCCGAAGTCGGGCGGAGGTGGATCGTCCGTCTCGGTGCGACTGCGGTAGACGTCGGGAAAACCCAGGCCACGGTGTGGATCGACCAGCTCGCCGAGCGGCACCTGAGCCCCCGCACCGTACCGTTCGATGAACTCATCGCAGTACTCCCGCATATGGGGCAAGGACACCCGCTCATGCGAAATGGTCCACATCGCGGAGGCATAACGCCGGGCTTCCTCGATGACCGCCGGAGGTATCCGTATATCCGCGTCCGTATGCAGATCGACCTGAATGGGCGGGGCTCCGTTGTGGTCGGTGGGGCCGATGGCCCGAAGAGCGTTGCGCCATGCCTCATGGCCCGCACCGGGCGGTGTCCGTTCATAGGCGTGGATGGCGTTCTGAATCCCGTGCAGCTCCTGGACTGCTGTCGGAGCCGACTCAACGGCAGCCTCGACGCGAGCCAAAGTCCGGCCGTCAAAGTCGGGTTGATCGAGCGAGCTAAGGAGGAATCCGTGCCGGAGCAACTGCGCCAGAGCACCATCGATGCGCTCGCCCGGCGCGTCGGGGAAGGTGGCGACCGCCTTTTCCAACAGCTGGCCGTACGGCATCGGGGCGGCGGCGGCCTCGCATGCCCAGGCCACCAGGGCGGTGTGGCGCACGGAGATCTCACTATGCGCGGTCGGCAGCAATAGCCGTACGCCACGGATGTAACAGAGGTCGCTGACAACGACGTTGACCCGACTTCGGACCTCGGGATCCTCCAGCCACTGGCGGATGCGGTCGTCCAGCCAAGCTCCGTCGAGGCGGACCGCCTTCCGGCCCGGCCCTCGGAGTTCGACGCGGGAGGTTGCGTCGACTTGTGCGGTGGTCACTCCTGCGAAGAGCCCGAACGGGGTGGGCCTGCCGCGGTGTCGCAGCGCATAACGGGTGAGAGACAGGGCGGTCCCGGTCAGCTGCTTAATGCTGGGATCGGTGCCGGAATCGAGCCGGTCGATGCTGTTGGCGAGGCTGCTGCTGGCGACCTGTACCGCTTCGCGCAGCAGTGGGTCGGAGGCGAGCGTGCGGATGTACGCAGCGGAGCCCGCGGCCTCGGTGGAAACGTGCCGGGTGCGTGGTGCCCCGGCCATGCGGACATACACCGGCCCGGCGGATTCGTAGTGGTCGTACTGCAAACCGTTTCCCCTTGTGATCGGCCTCCATGGCCGGAAATAAGCCCGGGGGCGGCAGACGGCCGCCCCCGGGCTTCGGTATGACTGCCTGTCAGTAGCAGTTCTCGCAGCGAGAAATGTGGTTCCAGCTCAAACACGTTTCGCTGCGGCCGGCGTGCTGGGTCTTGGTGAAGTCGGTTTCCGGGACCGTGACATCGAGGTCCAGATCGGTGATGTCCAGCGAGTTCGGGATCGGCATAGGAAGGGCTCCTGCACTAGTGATCGCGTGCGCAATTCACTGAGCACGCGAATGGCGGAAATTCGTTCGACGAGCTGGCTGTGACTGTAGGTCTGGGCGTGGCCTTGCTCAAGGGTTGATGTCTCGGCCTTGGTTCGCGCGAAAAAACGCTCATGGCGGAGCGAACTCGCTCCGATATTCCTGATCTCCGCTTTATCGGGATGACTGCCTGAATGGGCGACTTCTGAAGCCCGTTCCCGTGCGGACGGTGATCATGGAATGACGCATGGTTCGTGTTGCATGGGCGAGTGCGCCACTGCTTCGGTCGGGCGCCCCAGGCGTGCTGCTCCGCCGCTTGATGAAGAACTGCTCAGTATGTCAAGTGAGTTAGTGATTTGCGGCGCGGTCCGCTCGGCCCGTACGAGTGCGGACGGGATCTTCCTGCCTTGGGGCATCAGCAACGCCATGTCCCACCTGCCGTGCCCCGCCACTCCCTCATACGGGCGGTTTCTCCCCCGGATCGGGCACGGACAGCCGTCAGGAAAGTGCACACAGTCACCAAACGCCCGATATTTGGCTCTACACAACACTTGGCCAGCTTTGAGGAGGGACTCCATGCGGGGAGGCATGCGCGCCAGGGCCGGATGGGCAGCCGGTGCGGTCGCGCTCGCCATGGCGGCGGCGGGGTGCGGGGGCGGGGGCGGGCCGGGAGTCGGGGTGGTGCGGGCCTCGTGGGGGGATCCGCAGAATCCGCTGGAGCCGGCGAACACCAATGAGGTCCAGGGCGGCAAGGTCCTGGACCTGGTCTTCCGGGGGCTCAAGCGCTATGACCCGAAGACCGGGGCGGCCGAGAACATGCTCGCGGAGAAGATCGACACCGCCGATTCGCAGAACTTCACGATCACCGTCAAGGACGGCTGGGCGTTCAGCAACGGGGAGAAGGTGACCGCCAAGTCCTTTGTGGACGCCTGGAATTATGGCGCGCTCATCGACAACAAGCAGAAGAACGCCTCGTTCTTCGAGTACATCGACGGCTATGACAAGGTCCACCCGGCCTCCGGGAACGCGAGTGCCAAGACGCTGTCCGGGCTGGCCGTGCAGGATGACCGGACCTTCACCGTCAAGCTGCGCACTAAGTTCTCCACCTGGCCGGACACCCTTGGCTATGTCGCCTATGCGCCGCTGCCCAGGGCCTTCTTCGACGATCATGCGGGGTGGCTCAAGAAGCCCATCGGCAACGGCCCTTATCTCATCGACTCCTATGCGAAGGGCTCGGCGATGAGGTTCAGCCGGTGGGAGGGGTACACCGGGCCGGACAAGGCCGTCAACAACGGGGTGGAGCTGCGGGTCTACACCGACAACAACACCGCGTACACGGATCTGCAGGCCGGGAACATCGACCTCGTCGACGACATTCCCAGCGCACAGCTGAAGAACGTCAAGAACGACCTCGACGGCCGGTACATCAACCAGCCGGCCGGGATCATCCAGACCCTTGACTTCCCGATGTACGACCCGAGTTGGGCAAAGCCCGGCCTGGAGAAGGTCCGCAAGGGGCTCTCGATGGCGATCGACCGGGAGCAGATCACCGGCCAGCTCTACCGGAAGACCCGCACCCCGGCCACCGACTGGACCTCACCGGTCCTCGGGGAGAAGGGCGGCTACCAGGCCGGATTGTGCGGGGGCGCCTGCTCGTACAACCCCAGGGAGGCCAAGCGGCTGATCCGGGAGGGGGGCGGGCTGCCGGGCGGCCGGGTCACCGTCACCTCCAATGTGGACACCGGCTCGCACCGGGTGTGGATGGACGCGGTCTGCAACAGCATCAACAACGCACTGGGCGACGACCGGGCGTGCACGGTCAACCCGGTCGGCACCTTCGCGGACTTCCGCAACCAGATCTCGCAGGGGCAGGTGACGGGCATGTTCCGCTCCGGCTGGCAGATGGACTATCCACTGATCCAGAACTTCCTGCAGCCGCTCTACTACACCAACGCCTCCTCCAATTACGGGAAGTTCAGCAATCGGGACTTCGACCGGCTGGTGGACGAGGCGAATGCCGAGTCGGACACGGGCAAGGCCGTCGGTACATTCCGGGACGCGGAGAAGATCCTCGCCCGGCAGATGCCCGCCATTCCGCTCTGGTACCAGAACGGCAGCGCCGGATATTCCGAGAACCTGTCGAATGTGATGCTCAATCCCTTCAGCGTGCCGGTCTACGAAAGGATCACGGTCAAGTGATCCGCTATGTGATCCGGCGGCTGCTCCAGATGATCCCGGTGTTCATCGGCAGCACGTTCCTGATTTTCTTCATGGTCTATGCGCTGGGCGATCCGGTGGCCGCGCTCTTCGGCGACAAGGCGCCCGACCCCGCCACGGCCGCGCGCATCCGCAAGGATCTCTATCTCGATGAGCCGCTGTGGAAGCAGTACGGGCACTACATGGGCCAGGTGTTCTCCGGGGACTTCGGCACCGCCTTCAACGGGCAGTCCGTCACCGAACTGATGGGGAACGCCTTTCCCATCACCCTGCGGCTGACGATCGTCGCCATCGTCTTCGAGATCGTCATCGGCATCGCGCTGGGCGTCCTCAGCGGACTGCGCCGCGGGCGCGCGGTGGACACCACCGTGCTGCTGCTCACGCTGGTGGTGGTGTCGGTGCCCACCTTTGTCAGCGGCTATGTGCTCCAGTACCTGGTCGGTGTGCAGTGGGCGCTGGCCACCCCCTCGGTGTCGCCCTATGCCACCTTCGGTGAACTGCTGCTGCCGGGCGTGGTGCTGGCACTGACCTCGCTGGCGTATGTGACCCGGCTGACCCGCACCTCGCTCGCCGAGAACGCCCGCGCGGACTATGTCCGTACGGCCGTCGCCAAGGGGCTGCCACGGCACCGGGTGGTCATCCGGCATCTGCTGCGCAACTCGCTGATCCCGGTGGTGACCTTCATCGGTGCCGACATCGGCGCGCTGATGGGCGGGGCGATCGTCACCGAGCGGATCTTCAACATCCATGGCGTCGGCTATCAGCTCTACCAGGGCATCCTGCGCCAGAACTCACCGACCGTGGTGGGCTTTGTGACCATCCTGGTCATCGTCTTCCTGGTGGCCAACCTGCTCGTCGACCTCCTTTACGCCGTGCTCGACCCGAGGATTCGCTATGCCTGAGCCCGATCCCCAGGACGCCGAAGACGTCATCCGCCCCGGCTCCGGAGGGGCGATGAGCCTGGCCGCCGGCGAGGCCGAGACGCTCGAGGACGGCCCGGTCCCCGGCAGCGCGGGCAGCGCCAAGGCCCGCAGCCTCTGGTCGGACGCCTGGCACGATCTGCGGCGCAACCCGGTCTTCGTGGTCTCCGCACTGGTGATCGTCTTCCTGCTGCTGATCGCCGTCTGGCCCGGTCTCATCGCGAGCGGCAACCCGCTGCGGTGCGATCTGGTCAAGGCACAGGAGGGTTCCCAGCCGGGCCACCCCTTCGGCTATGACGCCCAGGGCTGCGATGTCTACACCCGTACGGTCTACGGGGCGCGGGCCTCGATCACCGTAGGGGTGTGCGCCACGGCCGGAGCCGCGTTGCTGGGCAGTGTGCTGGGCGGGCTGGCCGGGTTCTACGGGGGCTGGTGGGACGCGCTGCTGTCCCGGCTGGCCGATGTCTTCTTCGGCATCCCGATCGTCCTCGGCGGGCTGGTCTTCCTGTCGGTGGTGACCGGCGGGTCCGTCTGGCCGGTGGTCGGCTTTATCGTGCTGCTCGGCTGGCCGCAGATCTCCCGCATCGCCCGCGGCTCGGTGGTCGCCGCCAAACAGCACGACTATGTCCAGGCGGCCCGGGCGCTCGGGGCGAGCGACCGCCGGATGCTGCTGCGGCACATCGCGCCCAATGCGGTGGCACCGGTCATTGTGGTGGCGACCATCGCCCTCGGTACCTATATCGCGCTGGAGGCGACGCTCTCCTTCATCGGGGTCGGACTGAGACCGCCCACGGTGTCCTGGGGGATCGACATCTCCAACGCCTCCACCCTGATCCGCAATTCACCGCACATGCTGCTGTGGCCGGCGGGCGCGCTGAGCATCACGGTGCTGGCGTTCATCATGCTCGGCGACGCGGTGCGCGACGCCCTGGACCCCAAGTCGCGCTGAGGAGCCCGGAGATGGAAACACTGCTGGACGTGCGCGACCTGCGGGTGGAGTTCCGCACCCGCGACGGTGTGGCCAAGGCCGTCAATGGGGTGAGCTATGCGGTGCATGCCGGGGAGACCCTCGCCGTGCTGGGCGAGTCCGGGTCCGGGAAGTCGGTGGCCGCGCAGGCGGTGATGGGGATCCTGGACTCGCCGCCCGGCTTTGTCACCGGCGGCCAGGTGTTCTTCCGTGGGCAGGATCTGCTGGCCATGAGCGAGGAGCGCCGGCGGCGGCTGCGCGGGGCCAAGCTGGCCATGATCTTCCAGGATGCGCTGTCCTCGCTGAACCCGGTGCTGACCGTGGGCGCGCAGCTGGGCGAGATGTATGAGGTCCACCAGGGGATGACCCGTAAGGACGCCCGGGCGCGGGCGGTCCAGCTGATGGACCGGGTGCGCATCCCGGCCGCCAAGGAGCGGGTGCGGGACTATCCGCACCAGTTCTCGGGCGGCATGCGCCAGCGCATCATGATCGCCATGGCGCTGGCCCTGGAGCCGGACCTGATCATCGCGGACGAGCCGACCACCGCACTGGATGTGACGGTGCAGGCCCAAGTGATGGATCTGCTGGCCGAGTTGCAACGTGAATACCAGATGGGACTGATCCTGATCACTCATGACCTGGGGGTGGTCGCGGATGTCGCCGACCGGATCGCGGTGATGTACGCCGGGCGGATCGTGGAGACCGCGTCCGTCCGTGAGCTGTATGCCGCACCCGCGCACCCCTACACCCGGGGGCTGCTGGACTCCATCCCGCGCCTGGACCAGAAGGGCCGCGAGCTCTATGCGATCAAGGGCCTGCCGCCCAACCTGACGGACATTCCGCCCGGTTGCCCCTTCAATCCCCGCTGCCCCCGGGCCCAGGGCATCTGCCGAACCGACCGGCCGCCGCTCTTCCCGGTGGCCCCCGGCCGGGCCAGCGCCTGCCACTTCTGGAAGGACACCCTCGATGCGAGCTGACGGCGAGCCGATCCTCGAGGTGCGCGACCTGGTCAAGCACTATCCGCTCACCCGGGGCATCCTCTTCAAGAAGCAGATCGGCGCGGTCCGGGCCGTCGACGGGGTCTCCTTCGACCTCTGCCAGGGCGAGACGCTGGGCATCGTGGGCGAGTCCGGCTGCGGCAAGTCCACCGTCGCCAGGCTTCTCGTCCATCTGGAACGGCCGACGGCCGGGCGGATCCGCTACCGGGGCGAGGACATCAGCGGGCTGTCCGGGCGGGCGCTGAAGGCCGTCCGCCGCAATATCCAGATGGTGTTCCAGGACCCCTACACCTCGCTCAACCCCCGGATGACGGTGGGCGACATCATCGGCGAACCCTATGAGATCCACCCCGAGGTGGCCCCCAAGGGCGACCGCCGCAGGCGAGTCCAGGAGCTGTTGGACGTCGTCGGCCTCAGCCCGGAACACATCAACCGCTATCCGCACCAGTTCTCCGGCGGCCAGCGGCAGCGCATCGGCATCGCCCGGGGGCTCGCGCTGCGCCCCGAGGTGATCGTCGCCGATGAGCCGGTCTCCGCTCTGGACGTCTCCGTACAGGCGCAGGTGGTCAATCTGCTGGACCGGCTCCAGGACGAGTTCGGGCTGTCGTATGTCTTTATCGCGCACGACCTGTCCGTGGTGCGGCACATCTCCGACCGGGTCGCGGTGATGTATCTGGGGCGGCTGGCGGAGATGGGGACCGATGCGCAGATCTATGACCACCCGACGCACCCCTATACCCAGGCCCTGCTGTCGGCGGTCCCGGTGCCGGACCCGACGGCGCGGGAGCGGCGCGGGAGGATCCTGCTGACCGGGGAGGTGCCCTCGCCCGCACACCCGCCGTCGGGCTGCCGCTTTCGCACCCGGTGCTGGAAGGCGCGGGAGAAGTGTGCGCTGGTGGTGCCGCCGCTGGAGGTGCCGGAGTGGTTCCGGGAGGGCGGGGGGCCCGCGGCGCATGGGTCGGCGTGTCACTTCGCGGCGGAGCGGGGTGCCGTTCCGGCGGAGGGAGGTGCCGTTCCGGCGGAGGGGGACGAGGCGGGGTGAGCGGGCGCGTCCACACCCATCGAATGTGCCGGGATATTGACGGAGTTGGCGATTTGCAACGATTGGTGTCCGATTCGGACTGGAAGTCGTCAACCGGACGTCAACGTTAACCTCGAATGGATTTGATAAAGCCACAAGAGTGCTTCCAAGTCCCCACGCACATATAGGTTTTGAGGTGGCGCACCCAGTGCGCCCCCCTTCAAGAGGAGCCGCGTTTTGTCGGGCTTCCTCGGCCAGGGTGTCCCGGCAGGGGCCCCTCCGGCGCAGCCACCGGTCTTTGGCTGCACTCCGAGAAGGGGGGCGCCCGTGGGGTGCCACCGGAAGATCCGCCCGTCGATCTGGAAGCGCGCCGCGCAGAAGGTGAGGGGGTGGTTCAAGCGCCGGTGACCAGCGGCTCTCAGCAAGAGTGAGAGCCCCTGGTAAACCCGGCTCGTTCCGGTTGGCCCTCGTCGTGGATAACCGGTCCACGGCGGGGGCCGCTTTTGCTGCAACTCGAGTTGTGCGGTTACCACCGTACCGGCTCGGACCGGCGAGATCGAGCCCATGAGTCAATGAGGTGATCCGGCACCCGGCGCGGGGAACCTCAGTTCCGCGCTGCGGCGGTGCGTTCGGCCGCGCCGCGGCGCGGCGACGGCCTGCGGCACATAGCGGGCGCACCCCGGCGGTCGGTTGGGGTGCGCTCCGGGTCAGCCGGACAGCGCCGGGTCCAGGACGATCTCCGTGTGTCGTTCCACCGTTGGTGGTTCGGGGAAGTGACAGGCCGACAGGTGTCCGTCCGCGCTGCCGTCCGCGCGGATCAGGGGTGGCTCCTCGGTGGCGCACAGGTCCCGTGCCTTCCAGCAGCGGGTGCGGAAGCGGCAGCCGGACGGCGGGTGGATGGGGGAGGGGACGTCGCCGGCCAGGCGGATGCGTTCACGGGGGGCTTCGCCGTCCTCGCTGAGGTCCGAGGCCTCGGGGACGGCGGACAGCAGGGCATGGGTGTAAGGGTGGCGGGGGCGGTGGTAGATGTCGTCGCGGTCGCCCACCTCGACGATCTTGCCCAGGTACATCACGGCGACGCGTTGCGAGAAGTGCCGTACCACGGCCAGGTCGTGGGCGATGAAGAGGAAGGCGATGTTCAGCTCGCGCTGCAACCGCTGGAGCAGGTTGACCACTTGGGCCTGGATGGAGACGTCCAGGGCCGAGACCGGCTCATCGGCGATGATGATCTTGGGCTCCAGGGCCAGCGCCCGGGCGACGCCAATGCGCTGGCGCTGGCCGCCGGAGAACTCGTGCGGGAAGCGGTTGAAGTGCTCGGGGCTGAGGCCGACGGTTTCCAGGAGTTCGCGGACGCGCGCCTCACGGCCGCCCGGCGGATCGATCCGGTTGATCTCCATGGGGCCCGCGATGATCCGGCCCACGGTCTGACGGGGGTTCAGGGACGAGTAGGGATCCTGGAAGATCATCTGGATCTCGGAGCGGATGGGGGCCAGCTGTCTGCGGCTCGCGTGGGAGATGTCCTCGCCCCGATAGACGATGCGGCCCGCGGTGGGTTCCAGGAGGCGGGTGAGCAGCCGGCCCGTGGTGGACTTGCCACAGCCGGACTCGCCGACCAGGCCGAAGCTCTCGCCCGCCCGTACCGCCAGGTCGATGCCGTCCACGGCCTGTACCGCGCCGACGGTGCGCTTGACGGGGAAGCCGCCTCGGATGGGGAAGTGCTTGGTCAGGCCCTCGGCGACGAGGATGTCAGGATGCTCGGTCATGCTCTCTCCTCAGCCCAGCCGGGGCTTGATCTGCTCGGTGAAGATGCTGCGTTGCTGCTCCGCGGTCAGATGGCAGGCGGCACCCCGGCCGGGGGGCAGCCCCGGGCGGTCGGTGGCGCACCGGTCCCCGCCGACCGTCTCCGGGAAGCCGCAGCGCGGGTGGAAGGGGCAGCCGGGCGGGGGCGAGAGCAGGCTGGGCGGGGACCCCGGGATGGGGGTGAGCGGTTCCTCGACATCGGAGGTGAGGCGGGGCATGGAGCCCAGCAGGCCCCAGGTGTAGGGGTGTTGGGGCTGTTGGAGCACCTCGCGCACGGTGCCGCGTTCAACGGCCCGGCCCGCGTACATCACCAGCAGTTCGTCCACCGTGTTGGCGACCACGCCCAGGTCGTGGGTGATCAGGATGATCGCGGAACCGGTCTGCTGCTGGAGCTCCTTGAGTAGATCGAGGATCTGGGCCTGCACGGTGACATCGAGCGCGGTGGTGGGTTCGTCGGCGATCAGCAGCTCGGGGTCGCAGACCAGCGCCATGGCGATCATCGCGCGCTGGCGCATGCCGCCGGAGAACTGGTGCGGGTAATCGTCCACCCGCAGCGAGGCGTTGGGGATGCCGACCTTCTCCAGCATCTCGATGGCGCGCAGCCGGGCGTCGCGTTTGGACGCACCGGTGTGCTTGCGGTACGGCTCGGCGATCTGGCGGCCGACGGTGTAGTAGGGGGAGAGCGCGGTGAGCGAGTCCTGGAAGATCATGGCCATCTTGTTGCCGCGCAGCTTCTCCAGGGTGGACTCGGCGGCGCCGGTCAACTCCTGTCCGTCCAGCAGGATTTCCCCGCCCACCACGGTGTTGCGCGGGTCGTGCAGCCCGAGCACGGTGAGGTTGGTGACGGACTTGCCGGAGCCGGACTCGCCGACGATGCCGAGCGTACGGCCGCGCTCCAGGTCGAAGGAGAGGCCGTCGACGGCCTTGACGATGCCGTCCTCGGTGCTGAACCGGACGTGCAGGTCTCGCACGGAGAGGAAGGCCGAGGGAAGATCGGTCACGGTGGTGAACTCCTAGGCGAGCCGCACGCGCGGGTCGATGAAGGCATAGGCGGCGTCGACGATGATGTTGGCGATGACGATCGCGGTGCAGCCGACCAGCATCACCGCCAGCATGGTCGGCAGATCGGTCTCGCCGACCGAGTCCACGGCGAGCCGGCCCAGGCCGTGCAGGCTAAAGGTGAACTCGGTGATGATGGCGCCGCCGAAGAGCGAGCCCAGGTCGATGCCGAAGATGGTGACGATCGGCGCCAGGGCGCCCCGCCAGGCGTAGCGGAAGAAGACCGTCCGGCGGCTGAGCCCCTTGGCGCGGGCGGTGCGCACATGGTCCTCGGAGAGCTGCTCGATCATCTGGGAGCGGGTCATCCGGCTGTAGTTGGCGATGAAGATGATGGAGAGCACCAGCCAGGGGATGATCATCCCGGTGAACCACTTCCAGGGATCGTCGGTGATCGGGTAGTAGGCGGGGTTGTCCAGCCAGTTCAGTCCGGTGACAAAGACGGCCAGCGCGATGATCCCGACGAAGTAGATCTGCAGTGAATTGCCGATCAGCGACAGCGAGCTGAAGAACTTGTCGATCCAGGTGCCCCGGAAGGCCGCGGCGATCATGCCGATGCCCACCCCCACGATCAGGAAGACCGCCGCCCCGCCGATCGTGATCGACAGGGTGGTGGGGAAGCGGTCGGTGATGGTGCCCCAGACCGGCTGCTGGTTGGAGAAGGAGTAGCCGAAACAGGGGGCCGGGCAGTGGCCGACCGACAGGTCGCGGCCGGTGAAGATGCCCACCATGTAGTGCCAGTACTGGACCGGTACCGGATCGTCCAGGCCCAGGTTCTGGTGGATCACCGCCAGGGCGTCGGGGGTGCAGTTCTTGCCGCAGGACAGCCGGGCCGGATCGGTGGGCAGCGCGAAGAACAGGAAGAAGGTGATGGCGCTGATCAGCAGGATGATGACAAGCGCGCCCAGGGAGCGGCGGAGGAGGAATCTCAGCATGGCTGCGCGGCCCTTACACGTCGGTGGAACGGTCGGCGGGGGTGTCGGGACGGGCGGCCGGACCCTGGTCAGGGGTCCGGCCGGGTGTGGGCGCTACTTCACAAAGACCGAGGTCGGGTCGGCATACCCGTACACCGGGTGGTACTTGACGCCGCCCAGGCCCGGACCCCACAGCCCGAACTGGAGGTTGGCGTAGGTGGGCACGGCCGGGAGGTCATTGGTGAGGATCTTGTCGGCGAGCTTCATCCACTCCGGTGCCGCCGTCTTCACATCGGGAATGGCATTGATCCGGTCGATCTCGGAGTTGACCGACGGGTCGTTGAGGTGTGAGTAGTTCTGCGCACCGTCGGAGATCACCCGGCCGTCGTACAGCGGGGGGACGACGGTGGAGGCCACCGGCCAGTCCGCGCCCCAGCCGGTGCGGAAGATGTCGAACTTGTTCTTCACCTCGGCGATGGAGTTCTCCCAGACGTTGGCGTCGATCTCCTTCTTCTGCACCTTGAACCCGGCTCGTTCCAGGCCCTGGGCGACCACCACCGAGACCTTCTGCTGGACGTCGGTGTTGGCGTAGGCGTAGGTGATCTCCTGGCCCTCCTTGCCGGCCTCCTTCAGCAGCGCCCTGGCCTTCTCCGGGTCTCCGTTGGGTTTGGCCTTCTTGCCGAACGGGTCGCTGGGCTGGTAGCCGTCGATGGAGGGGGAGAGCAGGTTGGTGGCCAGCTGGGCGGCCGTCGCCCCGCCCAGCTGCTGGATGATATTGCTGCTGGGCATGGCATAGGCGAGCGCCTGGCGCACCTTGAGGTCCTTGATGCGGTCCTGGTTGATGACCATGACGTCGAGGTAGGGCTGGAGCTCGATGAAGCGGCGGGACTTGGTGCCCGAGTCGTCGAGCACCTTCTGCACCATCTCCGGCGCCACGGCGTTGGTGAAGGACATGCCGTTCTTGTCGCCGCCCTGCCCGGCCAGCAGCCGCCGGGTGGAGTCCGTGAACTGGTGGCCGAAGCTGATGTCGAACTTGTCGGCGTACTGGTTGCGGATGGGGTCCGTCCTGGGGTCCCAGTTCTCGTTGCGGACGAAGGTAAGGGACTTGCCCACCTTGTAGTCGGCGACCTTGTAAGGGCCGCTGGCGAAGGGCGCGTTGTCGTACTTCTGCTTGCCGTCCTTGTCCGCCTTGACCGCGGCGATGTTGGGCATTGCGGTGGCGAACGGGGCGTCCGCGTGCGGTTTCTGGAAGTGGAAGACGACGGTCTTGGCGTCGGGGGTGTCCAGCACCGAGGACGGCAGGTGCTGGCCGTTGTACGGGCCGTCCGGCAGCGCCTTGCGGTAGCTGGTGCCCGTACCGGAGAGCCACTGCTGGATGTACTGCGGGCCGTCGGTCTCGAAGGAGGCGTACAGCCGCTCGATGCCCCAGCGGACGTCCTGGGCGGTGATCGGCGAGCCGTCCTGCCACTTCAGCCCGTCCTTGAGGGTGAACTTCCAGGTCTTGCCGCCGTCCGAGGAGGTGCCGGTGTCGGTGGCGAGGTCGCCGACGACCTTGACCTTGCCCTTCTCGTCGATCTTGTAGCCGGTGAGCGAGCGGTTGTAGAGCAGCTGGTTGATCAGCATGTCGCCGTAGTAGATCTGCCCCGGGTCGAGGTGGTGGAAGGCGTCGCGCTGCAGGACGGTGACGGTGCCGCCCTTCTTGGCGCCCGCCACCTGGGGGGCGGGGCCGGCGGAGTCGTCCTTGGTGCCCAGCGAGTAGTTGGAGGAGACATTCTTGTCCTCGCCCGGACCGGCGCTCTTCTTGTTGTCGTCTCCGCCGCCGCCCCCGCCGCTGCTGCACGCGGAGAGCACCAGGGCTCCGGCCGCCAGGGCCACGGCCATATGCCGGGCTCTGCGGTTGACTGACGTCCTCATGGGATTCTGCACCTGCCTGCCTGTGTGACGGGTGAACGGAAGACGTGCGGGTACGGCCCGAGAGCGCGGTCAGCGCCTGGTACGAGGGTCGAAGGCGTCCCGGACGGAGTCCCCGAGCAGGTTGAAGGCGACCACGAAGATGATCATCGCGAGCCCGGGGAAGAAGATGTAAGTGATGTCGCTCTCGTAGTACTTGGCGCCATTGGCGAACATCCGGCCCCAGTCGGGGGTGGGTTCCACGATGCCGACCCCGATGAAGGAGAGCCCCGCCTCGGTGGTCACCAGGGCGGGCAGCATCAGGGTGGACTGCACCAGGATCGGGGTCCAGAGGTTGGGCAGCAGTTCCTTGGTGATGATCCGCCAGGTCGAGGCGCCGGTCACCTTGGCCGCCTCGACGAACTCCCGTTCCCGCAGGCTCAGTACCTGACCGCGCACCAGCCGGGCGATCCCCATCCAGCCCAGTACCCACAGCACCAGGATCAGCGTGATGACCCTGAGGTAGGTCGGGGTCTCCTTCTCCGGGCTGACGAACAGGGAGTAGACGACGGGGGTGAAGGCGACAAAGGACAACTGCTGGGGGAAGGCCAGCAACAGGTCGATGAAGCGGCCCAGGAAGTAGTCGGTACGGCCGCCCGTATAGCCCGCCGTCACCCCGATCAGCACCCCCGTCACCACGCAGAGCAGGGTGGCGATCGCCGCGATCATGAGCGAGGTGCGGATGCCGTAGACGAGCTGGGTCAGCACGTCCCGGCCGAGGGTGGGCTCCAGGCCGAACCAGAAGCGGCTGGAGATACCGCCGTTGGCCGCCACCGGATAGCCGAACTGATTCAACAGGCCTTTCTCGTCAAGGCCATAGGTATCGGTGGGGTTCTTGCCGTAGAGCTTGGAGATCAGCGGGGCGGCGATGGCGACCAGGAGGAAGAAGACGACGACAAAGGCGGAGATCACCCCCGAGCGGTCGCGTTTGAAGCGCCGCCACATCAATTGACCGGGTGACCGGCCCACCAATTCGGCCGCAGCGGTCACCGGCTCCGCATCGGTGGTGACCTCGGGGCTCTGGGACGGACTCGTCATCGGCGCACACCCTCCGCCAAGTCGGTTGGGAAACCTCGCGTGGGACTTCGCATTGCCTTGGGTTGAGCGGACTCTGGCAATGGAGTTACCGCGCAGTCAAGGGGGCTGCAATGGATGATGCGGGGCTCCCCGTCATCTTGAGCGAAGGTTGTGCAGATCGAGGTGGTGGCGTGCTTGACAGCAGGTCAAGCACGCCATTTCCAAGGTCACCCAAAGGGCGGACCGGTGGCAGATCAGACCCCCAAGGACCGCTTGAGGAACTCGACTTGAAGCAGCAGCAGATTCTCCGCCACCTGTTCCTGCGGGGTCATATGGGTCACCCCGGACAGCGGCAGCACCTCGTGCGGGCGGCCCGCGGCGAGCAGCGCCGAGGAGAGCCGCAGGGTGTGCGCGGCCACCACATTGTCGTCCGCCAGCCCATGGATGATCATCAGCGGGCGGGGCCGGCCCACCCGCCCCGACAGGCCCCGCCGGGTGATCAGGGAGTTGTGGTCGTACACCTCCCCCTGCTCGTCCGGGTGCCCCAGATAGCGCTCGGTGTAGTGGGTGTCGTACAGCCGCCAGTCGGAGACCGGGGCGCCGGCGATGCCCGCGTGGAAGACATCGGGACGGCGCAGCACGGCCAGCGCCGCCAGATAGCCGCCGTAGGACCAGCCGCGGATGCCCACCCGGTCCAGGTCCAGCGGGTACTCCCCGGCCAGCGCCCGCACCGCCTCGACCTGGTCGTCCAGGGTGACGCCGGCGAAGTCGTGCCGGATGGCCTTCTCCCAGGCGGGGGAGGTGTGCGGGGTGCCCCGGCCGTCCGCGACCACCACCGCAAAGCCCTGGTCGGCGAACCACTGCGAGGTGAGATGGGGGTTGTGCGCGGCGACCACCCGGGCCGCGCCCGGCCCGCCGTAGGGGTCCACCAGGACGGGCAGCGGACCGTCGCCCTCCTGGTGGTCCGTCGGCAGGAGCACGGCGCAGGGGATGCGGCGCGCGCCCGCCCGGGTGAGCCGGGGGCGGGCGGTCAGCACCGGGGTGTCGGCGAACGACGCCACGGTGCCGGCCGGTTTGCCGTCGCGTACGACCAGGATCTCCGTGCCGCTGCGCTCCACCGACGCCGACGCCATGACCGTGACGGCCACATTGCGCACCGCCGAGTGGCGGCCCGGGGCCTGGGACAGGCGTTCCGTGCCGGGGTAGCCCACCCCGACCCGGTAGACATGCTCCTCGCCGGTCTCCGGCCGGGCCGCCCCGGCCCCGGCCGAGGCGGTGATCAGCACATCGTCGTCGCCGATGTCCAGCACCTGCCGGACGTGCAACTCCGGGCCGGTGAGCGGGGTTTCGCCCACCATGAGGACGCGGGCACCGGAGGCGTCGGAGATCCGCACCAGTCTGCCGTCCGGGGTCCAGGCGGGCACCCCGGGGAACAGCTCCAGCCACGCCGGGTCCTCCTCCGAGTGCAGCACCCGGGTACTGCCGGAGGCGGTGTCCACCTCCAGATAGAGCTGGCCGCGCTGGTCCCGCGTCTGGACCAGGAGCAGCGGAGGGCCGCCCGTGGACCAGTGGACGCGGGCCAGGTAGGGGTAGCGCTCGCGGTCCCACTCGATGTCCGTGCGCGAGCCGTCCAGGCCCAGCAGGGCCAGGGTCACCCCGGCATTGGCGGTGCCTGCCGCCGGGTAGCCGACCTCGGTGGGGGCGCTCGCGGGGTTGGCCGGGTCGGAGATCCACCAGCGGGTGACGGGGGCCTCGTCCACTCGGGCGGCCAGCAGGGCATCACTTTCGGGTGACCACCAGAAGCCGCGTGGCCGGTCCATTTCCTCGGCCGCGATGAACTCGGCCAGGCCCCAGGTGACGCCCGCGCGGTCCGGCTCGGCCAGTGCCCGGTCGCCGCCGCCGTCCGCGGCCACCACGCGCAGCGCGCCGCCCGCGGCATAGGCGAGGTGGCGGCCGTCGGGGGCCGGCCGGGGGTCAACAACCGGGCCGGGAACGGGGAGTTCGCGGGCGGTGCCGGCGCGCAGCTCGGCGGTGAAGAGCCGTCCGGAGAGCGCGAAGGCCGCCAACTCGGCCGTGCTGTCCACCGCGTAGCCGACGATGCCCGCCGAGCCCTCGCGGCTGCGCTCGCGCCGGGCCCGCTCCTCCGCGGGCAGTTCCTCGTCGGCCCCGCCCAGCAGGGCGAGCGGGTCGGCGGCGGTGAACTCCCGTCCGGTGTCCAGGTCCAGGACCCACAGCGCATTGGTCCGGTCGGTGCCGGAACGGGACCGCAGGAAGGCCACCCGTGATCCGTCCGGTGCCACGGTGAACGCCCGTGGCGCGCCGAGGGTGAAGCGTTGGGTGCGGGCGTATTGGCGGGGGAAAGAGAGCGGTTCGGTCATGCGGCCGAGCCTACGGGGAGGGGACTTCCGGGCGGCGGGATGCTGTCGTGCGCCCCGCTTTCGCTCCTGTGCACCGAGTTCATGCGTGCACGCGGAAAGTTATGATCGCTCACGCATAGTGGGTGTGGCTTGTCGGCGTTCGAGAAGTCGGCCACCGGCCCGCGTCTGTCGCTCGTATGCCGTTCGTTGGACCGCGTATCTGGAGGTGAACCGCTGTGGCACTCTCGATTTCGGCGGTGGTGCTGCTGGCGATCATCGTCTTCCTGCTGGTCCGGAAGTCTGGGCTCAAGGCGGGGCACGCCGCAGTCTGCATGCTGCTGGGCTTCTATCTCGCGAGTTCGTCGATCGCCCCCACGCTCCACCAGCTGACGACGAGCATCACCGGGATGATCAGCAACCTCAAGTTCTGACCCGCCCCCGGTCCGCCCGGCTCGGGCGCCTGCCCGTCGGCGGCGCCCGGCTCGTACGCTGGACTCATGACCGACCTTCCAGGCCGTCGGCTGCTCCTGGTGCATGCGCACCCGGACGACGAATCGATCAACAACGGCGCGACCATGGCCAAGTACGCCGCCGAGGGTGCCCTGGTCACGCTCGTGACCTGCACACTCGGCGAGGAGGGCGAGGTGATCCCGGCGGAGCTCCGGCAGCTGGCCGCCGACCGGGAGGACACCCTCGGCGCCCACCGCGCCGGTGAGCTCGCCGCCGCGATGAAGGCGCTGGGCGTCACCGATCACCGCCTCCTCGGCGGCCCCGGCCGCTACCGGGATTCCGGGATGATGGGCGCCCCGCAGAACGAGCGCCCCGAGTGCTTCTGGCGGGCCGATGTGGACGAGGCCGCCGCATCGCTCGTAGAGGTGATTCGCGAGGTGCGGCCGCAGGTGCTGGTCACCTATGACCCGCAGGGCGGCTATGGCCACCCCGATCACATCCAGGCGCACCGGGTGGCGATGCGGGCGGTGGACCTCGCCGCGGAGTCCGCGTTCCGCCGGGATCTCGGCGATCCCCACGAGGTCGCCAAGGTCTACTGGAACTGTGTGCCGCTGTCGGTGGTCGAGCAGGGCTTTGCACGGCTGCGGGCGGCGGGCCGGGAGGTGGCCTTCCCCGGCGTCGCCTCGCCGCAGGACGTACCGGGCGTCGTTCCCGACGCCGAGGTGACCGCGGCCGTCGACACCACCGCCTACGCTCCGGCGAAGGCGGCCGCGATGCGCGCCCATGCCACCCAGATCGCCGTGGACGGCCCCTTCTTCGCGCTCTCCAATGAACTCGGCCAGCCGCTCTTCGCCACCGAGTACTACAGACTGGTTCGCGGCCCGGCCGCGGCCGGCCGCGAGGACGACCTCTTCGCGGGGGTGGGCGCGTGAACGGGCTGTTTCCCTCGCTCGGTGCCGGGCGGCTGCTGGGCTGCCTGGGCGCGCTGATGGTGGGCTTTGCGGTCGGCCTCGCGGGTTCGCTGGTGCAAGGGGGCTGGTTCCCCGGCGGGTTGGTCCTCGCCCTGCTCGCCATCGCGGGCCTGTGCTACGGGGCGGTGCAGGCGACCGGTACCCGCGTCGGCGGGGCGGCGGCCGGCGCCGGATGGCTGCTCGCCGTGCTGCTGGCCTCGCCCACCCGGCCGGAGGGGGATTTCCTCTTCGAGGCCGGACTGGGCTCCTATGTCTTTATGCTGGGCGGGATGATCGTCGCTGTGATGTGTGCCACGCTTGCGAAAGTTCCGCAACCGGGCGGTCCTGCGGACCGACTTGGCAAGTGAAGTGACGATTTTTACCTGACGATTCTCCGACGCCGGACCGATGGCTTTGAGACACAATGACGCGTGCGGCGCAGTCGGCGGCCGAGTGATCCAGCGGTCGTCAAGTGCGCGCCCGCGGTGCCCAGTATGGTGGTGCCGCCGCCGAGCCCCCCTGACCTTGGGCATGGGCGACCCCAGAGAGGTCAGAGGGCGGCGGAGAGTGACCGGGAGAACCTGCTTTGAGCCGTGAATCTGACAGTTCGTCCGCCGGACCCCAGGGCCGCGGTGGTGCCGCGTATCCGTCGGGGACCCCGCCGTATGGAACCGACGGCCAGGCCGAAGGGCAGACGGCGGGCGCCAAGCCGGAGACGCCGAAGACCGAGACCACGCTGACCACCCGGATCCGGATCAACATTCCGGGTTCGCGGCCCATCCCGCCGGTCGTCATGCGCACGCCCGTCGGTGACGAGGCGTCGGACGCGGCGGCCGCCGAACCCGAGCAGCCGTCGATGGGCGCCGGGCCGGACTGGTCCGAGCCCCCGGCGGCCCCCGCTCCGGCCGCACCCGAGCCCGAGCGCCCGGCCGAGAAGGCCAGCGACTGGTTCGCTCCCCGCAAGCCCGCCTCGTCCGCGCCCGCCCCGCCGCCGGGCCTGCCGCGCCGTACGCGCGGCGGCGCCCCGATGGGTTCCGCGCCGCATCCGCCGGTGCCGGGCGACCCCTTCACCGACGCCGCTCCGGGCGGCGGGGTGCCCTGGCCGGGTGACCCGGCCGTCACGGGTGCCATGCCCCTGCCGGGCGACCCCTTCGCGGGCGCCCCGGCGCCCGGGGGCTCCTGGCCCGGCGACCCGTCCACCACGGGTTCCGCGCCACATCCGCCGCTGCCGGGCGACCCCTCGGCGACCGGTGCCATGCCCATGCCGGGCGACCCCTTCGCCGGCGCCCCGGCCCCCGGCGCTCCCGCGCCGGGTGCTCCCTTCGCGGGCGCGCCGGGCGGGGTGCCCTGGCCGGGTGACCCGGCCGCCACGGGCGCCATGCCCCTGTCCGGCGACCCCTTCGCCGGTGCTCCCGCCCCCGGCGACGACTGGCCCCTCGCGCCCGGCCCGGCCGGGACCGGCCCGGCCGCGGCCGGCGGCGCGCCCTGGTCCGCCGACGCCCTCACCACCGGCTCGCCCCGGCCCGGCGCACCGGGCGGCCCGCCGTGGCAGGAGCCGGCGGCGGAGACCACCCAGCAGTTCCCCGCGCCCGGCACCGGGCAAGGGCCCCGGCTGCCGTTCCCGGTGGCGGGCGCCCCCGCCGACGGGCGTACCGACACCCCGCGCCAGGGCACCCCGGCCGTACCGCCGCCGCCCGGTCCCGCCGCTCCGCTGGGCAAAGCGGGGCTGCCGGGCAAAAACGTGCCGCAGGGCAAGAAGAAACGCGGTCCCAAGGCGCCGCCGCCCGCCGCCCAGGCGGTCGCCGCCGCCGAGACGCTGGTCAGCGGCATCCCTCCGGTGTCCGCTCCCGGCGCCCCGCAGAAGCCGGTCGACAGCGGCGCGCCGCGGGTGCCGGTGCCCAAGCCCAAGCCGGCCCCGGCCGTGCCCAAGCCGCCCACCGGCGATGGTGGCGGCCAGAGCGGGCCCAAGGCCGCCGCCAAGGGCGCGCCCAAGAAGAAGGGCCGCTCCAAGCTGGTCCTGCTGGGCGGTGCGCTGGTCGTCCTGGCCGGCGTCGCCTATGGTGCGGGGCTCCTGATGGACCACTCCGATGTGCCGCAGGGCACCACCGTGCTCGGCGTCGACATCGGCGGCAGCTCCAAGGACCAGGCCGTGCAGAAGCTCGACGCCAAGCTCGGCAACCGGGCGACCGCACCACTCAAGGTGTCCGTCGGCGGCAAGGTGACGACGCTGAAGCCGTCAGTGGCCGGGCTGTCCATCGACACCCAGGAGACCGTGCGGTCGGTGGCCGGGCGGGACTACAACCCGGTCAATGTCCTCGGCTCGCTGGTGGGCGGCAGCCGCAAGGCCGAGCCGACGGTCAACACCGACCAGGAGAAAATCACGGCCGCGCTCAGGACGCTGGGCGGGGAGTCCGGCGGGAGCAAGGACGGCACCATCAAGTTCGAGCCGGGCAAGGCCGTTGCGGTCTACGGCAAGCCGTTCCAGGGCGTGGACGTCGACAAGGCGGTCAAGCTGATCTCGGACGCCTACCGCGAGCGCGCGGACACCGGCCAGGACAAGACCGTGACGCTGCCCATCAGCAACCAGCAGCCCAAGGTGAGCAAGGCCGAAGTCGACCGGAAGATGAAGGAGTTCGCCGAACCGGCGATGTCCGGGCTGGTCACTATCCAGACCTCCGACGGGGCACACCAGATTCCGCTCGGCCCGGCCCGCTCGCTGCCCAGGATCCTCTCCGTCAAGGAGGTCAACGGCAAGCTCGTCGAGAACTACAACCTCGACGCGATCAAGGAGCTGTGCAGCAACGCTTTCGCCGGGGTCCTGGTCCAGCGGGCGAACGGCAAGACGCCCGTCACCCCGCAGGACATCGCGGGTGCGCTCGGCAAGGCGCTGCGCGGCAGGACGCCGGCCGAGCGCATCGGGATCATCCAGCTCAACCGCGGCTGAGCCGCCGGGTGCGCTGCCCTGACAAATGTCGCGCTGCCCTGACAAATGTCATGGGCAGCGCACGACGGCCGACACTGCACAGCGCCCGGCCCGCCCCCGATGATGGGAGGCATGACCACCACAGCAACCACGTTCACGGGGGACGGGCGGCGCACGGGTGCGGGACCCGTCGTCAGCTTCGCGAACGTCAACAAGAGCTATGGCGATGTACGGGCCGTAGCCGATCTGAGCCTCGAGCTCTTCCCGGGCGAGACCGTCGCCCTCCTCGGCCCCAACGGCGCGGGCAAGTCGTCCACCCTCGACCTGCTGCTGGGGCTGCGCAACGCGGACTCCGGCACGGTCCGGCTCTTTGGCACCACCCCGCAGCGGGCCATCGAGCAGGGCAAGGTCGGCGCGATGCTGCAGAGCGGCGGCCTGATGGAGGAGGTCAGGGTCCGCGAACTGGTGCAGCTCGCCTGCGACCTGCACCCGCACGCCTACCCGGCCGACCGGGTCATGGCGCAGGCGGGCATCACCGAGATCGCCGACCGGATGGTCAACAAGCTCTCCGGCGGCCAGGAACAGCGGGTGCGATTCGCACTTGCGACGGCCGGTGCCAATGAACTGATCGTGCTGGACGAGCCGACGACCGGCATGGACGTCACCGCCCGGCAGGCGTTCTGGGGGGTGATGCGGGGCCAGGCGGACGAGGGCCGGGCGATCCTCTTCGCCACCCATTACCTCGAGGAGGCCGACGCGATCGCCGACCGGGTGATCGTGCTGCACCGGGGCCGGGTGCTCGCGGACGGCTCGGCCGCCGAGATCAAGGCGAAGGCCGGGGCCCGGCGGATCGTCTTCGACCTGGACGGCTCCATCGACGAGGCCGCGCTGCGCCGGCTGCCGTTCCTCTCCCGGCTGGAGATATCCGGACGCACCGTCCGCGTCCAGTCGCATGACGCCGACGCGACCGTGCACGCGCTGTACGGCCTCGGCCTCTACCCGCGCAACCTCGAGGTCGCCGGGCTCGGCCTGGAACAGGCCTTCATCGCCATCACCGACGCCGCGACCGCCGAGGAGGCGGCCCAGTGAACACCCTGATCAAGCTTGAGATCTCCCGCACCCTGCGGAACAAGAAGTACATGTTCTTCTCGGTGCTCTACCCGACGGCGCTCTTCCTGATCGTCGCGTCCGGCGCCAAGAGCACGGACACTGTCGGGGACACCAAGCTGACCTTCCCGGTGCTGTACATGGTCTCCATGGCCTCGTTTGGCGCGATCACCTCCGTGCTGGTGGGCAATGCCGAGCGGATCGCCAAGGAGCGCGAGAAGGGCTGGGTGCGCCAACTGCGGCTCACCGCGCTCCCGGGCCACGGCTATCTGCTGTCCAAGGTCGCCTCGGCCTCCGTGGTGTCGCTGCCCGCCATCGTGGCGGTCTTTGTCGCCGGTGCGGCGGTCAAGGGCGTACGGCTGGACGCCTGGCAGTGGGCCGCCCTGCTGGGCGTGATCTGGGCGGGCAGCTGTGTCTTCGCGGCCCTCGGGGTGGCCATCGGCTACCTGGCCACCGGTGACGCGGTGCGGCCCATCGCCATGATCTTCTACTTCGGCCTGTCGATCCTCGGCGGCCTGTGGATGCCCACCGCCAGCTTCCCCAAGTGGCTGCAGAACATCGCCGAGTACATCCCCACCCACGCCTATGCGGGCCTCGGCCAGGCCATCGAGCGCGGCAACGCCCCCGGGCTGAAGGACGTGGTCATCCTCGCCGCCTATCTGGTGCTCTTCGCGAGCGCCGCGGCCTGGCTGTACCGCAAGGACACCCACAAGGCGTGATGGTCCGTCAGGTCAGCTGTCCGGTCCCGATGTCCGGCGTCCCCCGGAGGCCACTGTGAGCATGAGCGACGACAAGGACACCGCGGTGGACGACGGCATCATCGGGGTCGGCAGGCCGCCGGAGAACTGGCGCCAGGCGATGTACAAGGCCGGCTGGATGCTCCTCAACATGATCTACCTGGTGTTCACCATCGAGGATCTGACGGATGGTCACCACACCGCGGCGGAGCGGGTGTTCGGCTGGACCGGGCTGGGCGTCTTCCTCGCCGGATACTCCGTGCTGCTCCTCGTCCGCCGCCCCCGCGTGAGGCGGTTCCGCGCCCGCCTCCTCCTGCTCGCCGGGCTGTACGGGCTGGTGCTGCTGCTGTTGGGCACGCTCGGCGGGGCCTTCCTGCCGCTGCTGGTGTACGTCACCATCAGCTGTGGCGTGATGCTGCCGCTGCAGCGGTCGGTGTGGGTCGTCCCGCTGGCCGCCCTCATCGCCCTCGGGCTCGCCGCACTGCGCGGCACCAACGCCGTTTCGCTGTTTGTGGTGGGCTCCGCCGCGCTGACCGGCGGCCTGGCGATGGCGGGCGTCGCCCAGATGGGACGCACCATGCGCGAGCTGCGCGAGGCGCGCAACACGGTCGCCCGTCTCGCCGCCAACGAGGAACGGCTGCGGCTCGCCCGCGACCTGCACGACCTGCTGGGCCACTCGCTCTCGCTGATCACCCTCAAGAGCGAGCTCGCCGGGCGGATGCTGCCCGGCCAGCCCGAGCAGGCCGCCCGCCAGGTCGCGGACATCGAGCAGGTCAGCCGGCAGGCGCTGCAGGACGTACGGGCGGCGGTCAGCGGCTTCCGCCGCCCCACCCTGGACGCCGAGCTCGCCGGGGCCCATACCGCCCTGGCCGCCGCCGGGATCGTCGCCGACCTCAGCCGCGCCCCCGCCGCCCACCCCGATCTGCCGCCGGACGCGGAGGGCGCGCTGGCCTGGGCGCTGCGCGAGGCGGTGACCAATGTGGCGCGGCACAGCGGGGCGCGCCGGTGCGAGGTGGTGCTGGCCGAGTCGGCCGACGAGCTGTGGCTGACGGTCACCGACGACGGGCACGGCCCGGTCCGGACGCCCGGCAATGGCCTGACCGGCCTGGCCGAGCGGCTGGCCCTGATCGGCGGCCGGCTCGAGACCGGGCGGGCGCCGCGCGGCGGATTCCGGCTCCGGGCCTGTGCGCCGCTGGCCCGCCGGGCGGCGCCGGAGGTGCTGGAGTCCCGGTCCTGACGCTGCTCTTGTGAGTGACGCCCGGCGGCCGCCTACCCTGGGCCTGTGACAGCACGACCCGACACGCCCGATAATCCAGACAACTCAGGCGATACGGATATTGGGCGGACCATCCGTGTCCTCCTCGCCGAGGACCAGTCGATGGTCCGCGAGGCGCTGGCGGCACTGCTGGGGCTGGAGGCCGACATCGAGGTCGTGGTCCAGGCGGCCCGGGGTGACGAGGTGCTGGACGCGGCCCGCCGGACGCCGGTCGATGTGGCGCTGCTGGACATCGAGATGCCGGGGGCCACCGGACTCGAGGCGGCCGCGCTGCTCCGTCGTGAACTGCCCGGGCTCAAGGTGGTGATCCTGACGACCTTCGGGCGGCCCGGATATCTGCGCCGGGCCATGGAGGCCGGTGCCGTCGGCTTCCTGGTCAAGGACGCGCCCGCGGCGGGGCTCGCGGACGCGGTGCGCCGGGTGCTGCGGGGGGAGCGGGTCATCGATCCCACGCTGGCGGTGGCCGCGCTCGCCGAGGGGGCGAATCCCCTGACGGACCGGGAACGGTCGGTGCTGTGCGCCTCCGTGGAGTGCTCGACCAATGCGGAACTGGCGGCCGTGCTGCACCTTTCGCACGGGACGGTGCGGAACTACCTCTCCACGGCGATCCAGAAGACGGGCGCGCGCAACCGGGCGGAGGCGGTCCGCATAGCCCGGGACAAGGGCTGGTTGTAGCTGGTTGTAGGGGCCGCTCGTTCTGCCATCGCGCTGCCATCGCCGTGCCACCGACCCCGGTGAGAGTGGGGCCATCAAGCACCGGTCAGGGCGAGGAGGCACCGAGATGGACATCGGCGAGGCGACGGCGGTACGGCTGTCGGGACTGCGCAAGACCTATGGCGGCAGCGGGGCTCCCGCGGTCGACGGGCTGGATCTGACGATCCGGCGCGGCGAGATCGTGGCCCTGCTCGGCCGCAACGGGGCGGGCAAGTCGACCACGGTGGCGCTGATGCTGGGGCTGCTGGAGCCCGACGCGGGCAGCGTGGAACTGTTCGGCGGACCCGCCCGGCAGGCGGTCGAGGCCGGACGGGTCAGCGCAATGATGCAGGAGGGCGGGCTGGTCTCCCGGGTCACGGTCGCGGAGCTGATCGGGTTCGTCCGGCGCACCTTCCCGCGGCCGCTGCCGATGGCGGAGATCCTGCAGGCGGCCGATCTGACCGCCCTGGCGCGCGAGCGGGTCGGCGAGCTCTCGGGCGGGCAGGCGCAGCGGGTGCGGTTCGCGATGGCACTGGCGGGCGATCCCCAGCTGCTGGTGCTGGACGAGCCGACCGCGGCGCTGGACGTCGAGGCCCGGCGGGAGCTGTGGGCGGCGCTGCGCCGGTACGCCTCCCGGGGCCGGACGATCGTGTTCTCCACGCACTACCTGGAGGAGGCGGACGCCAACGCCGACCGGGTGGTGGTGATCGACCGTGGCCGGCTGGTGGCCGACGGCACCAGTACCGAGCTCAAGCAGGCGGCCGTCGGCCGGATCGTCAGCTTCGCCGACGCCGGGGTGCCGACGGCGCGGCTCGCCGGGGTGCCCGGGGTGCTGGCCGTCGAGGTGCAGGGCGGCCGGGTCCGGCTGCGTACCGACGACACCGACGCGACCCTGGCCGCGCTGGGGCCGGTGAGCGGACTGGAGGTGACGGGGGCCGGGCTGGAGGACGCCTTTGTCGCCCTCACCGGCAGCCGGTGACCTCTCCGCCAACGCGCCCCATTTCCACCACACTTGATTCCTGATTCCCGAGGACTTCACCGCGATGAACATGACGCTCGGCTACCTGCGCCTGGAAGCGACCCGGCTCCGCCGTGACACCGGCTTTGTGATGGTCAGTCTGATCACCCCGCTGGTCATGTACTTGATCCTGGCCAACAATGCGAGGAACGCCCACCACGGAGACGAACTGACCTTCCTCACGGTCACCATGGCCGCGTTCGGCGCCATGGGCGCGGTGCTCAACTGCGGCAGCGGCATCGCCGAGGACCGTGCCCGGGGCTGGCTCCGGCAGCTGCGGCTGATCCCGATGCGCCCCGCACGGGTGGTGGGCGTGCGTGCCCTGACCGGGATGCTCGGAGCGGTGCCGCCGATCCTGGCCGTGCAGCTGGCCGGCGCGTTCGGGTACGGGGTGCGGCACACGCCGGCCCAGTGGGTGGCGGCGGTGCTGGTGCTGTGGCTCGGCGTGGCGCCGATGGCGCTGCTGGCGCTGGGCGTGGGCTATCTGCTGCGCCCGCAGATCGCCCAGGCGGCCTCGGTGGCGGGGTATGTGGTGCTGTCGGTGGTCGGCGGTCTGTGGATGCCGGCGGACAAGCTGCCGCACTGGCTGCAGCAGGTGTCGCGAGTGACCCCGGTCAACCGTTATGCGCAGCTGGCGCTGGACGCCGCGCACGGCCGGGCGCCGCACGCAACCGCCCTGGCAGTGCTGGCCGGTTGGCTGGTCGTGTCGGCCGGCTTCGCCGTCCTGGCCTACCGCAGGGGTGCCCGTGCGGCGGCCTGAGGCTCCGGAGATCCCTGCGGGGCGGGTGTACTTCCTGCACAGTGGTGGCACCGCGCAAAGCGCCGCCGGGAACGGGCGGTTGAGCGTCACCCGTCCCGGCCGGCAGTCGTCGGACGTGCTCTACCACGACCCCTACAGCCCGGTGCCCGAGCTGCCGGCCACCGCCGACCGCCGCCCGGTGGAGCTGCGGGAGGACGTGCTGTGCTGGACCTCGTCACCGCTGGGCGACGCGGTCCCGGCCGTCGGCGCCCGGGCCGTGCTGCACCTGCGGTCCTCGGTGGCGGAGGGCCGGTTGCTGGCCGTGCTGGTCGATGTCCACCCGGACGGGCGGGCGGTGGCCGTCGCGACGGCGGTGCTCCGCAGTACCGGCCCGGCCGTTGAGCGGGAGGTGCGGGTGTTGCTGGATGGGGGTGACGGTGCGGTGTTCGCGCCCGGGCACCGGGTTCGGCTGGAACTCTCCGGTCTTGGACGCCCGAGCTACGGTTCAGGGGCCGCCCCGCTGGATGCTCCGGCGGTGTACCGGGTGCGGCATGACGAGGCCCGGGCGTCGCGGCTGGTGCTGCCGTCGGGCTGAAGTCAGCCCGTCCGGCGTTTGAGGACAGCACGCGCAGCGTGCTGCGG